>PLNZ01000353.1 GCA_003142915.1 Ignavibacteriales bacterium
TCATTATAAATTTCAACATCCTGATTCTCACCTGCCTGCCATGTGGGTAACTGATTTTTAGGAATACGTGATCGCTTTAGTGTATCGACTGCTTTATTTCTTGTAAGAGTTACAAGCCATGTATAAACATTCCCGGTCTTAAAATCGAATTGGTCGGCTTTACGCCAGATGATAACAAATATTTCGCTAAGAATATCCTCTGCAATATTTTCTTCTATAACAATCTTTTTTATTACTGTATAAAGCAATGAAGAATAACGATTGTACAAGACTTCAAGAGCCTTTGAATCATTCGAAGAAACCCGCTGCATCAACTCGATGTCGGTAGAAGAAATATTAAGAGCCAATGTGACCTGCCGGATATTTTAACTTTGAATCTTTATACAAAACTAAAGCTAAGAAAGCTAAAAATCAATTGAAAACATGTCATTTGAACTATATATGTCTATAGACTTAATACTTTACTTATTTGCCCCATCTGTCTAAAGCAGCTTTTTCAAATGCGATTAGTCCTTCAGTTACGCTTTGTCCATATTAATGTCAATTGGGTATGCATCAAATCCAATTTTGCTCAAAAACCGGGAATTGTACGTGCCCATTATATTCAGCGGAATACATGCAAATTCCGTTCGATTTGTTATTTTTTATATTTAAGCTTAACCACGATTTTATTATTTTTAATACCAAAATAAATTATTTTACCGGGACTTAGCAAACAACCTCAAAACCTACTGAGACTAAGCCTCGCCGAGACTGAAAGGATAACATGACTTCTAGTGAAATAAGACAGCAATTTTTAGATTTTTTCAAAAGTAAAGAACACCGAATTGTTCCAAGTTCCCCCGTAGTANNTCAGGCACAAGAGAATATAAACGCGCTACCGACACGCAAAAATGTATCCGCGTTAGCGGCAAGCATAACGACCTTGAAGAGGTCGGACATGACACATATCATCATACTTTTTTTGAAATGCTCGGCAACTGGTCATTTGGAGATTATTATAAACCTGAAGCGATTGAATGGGCATGGGAATTATTGACCGATGTATGGAAACTTCCTAAGGAGCGATTATGGGCAACAGTTTACAAAACGGATAATGAAGCTTTAGAACTATGGAAAACTAAAACTGATATAAATCCGACACACATTTTGCTGTTCGATGAAAAAGATAATTTTTGGGAAATGGGCGAAACAGGGCCGTGTGGACCCTGTTCTGAAATTCATATTAATCTTAGCAATGATTACGATAATCCCAAATATGTAAACGCAGGCGTTCCTGAATGTATTGAAATTTGGAATCTTGTTTTCATCCAAAACAACCGTGATAGTGAAGGAAAACTCCACGACTTGCCTGCCAAACACGTTGATACAGGTATGGGATTTGAACGTGTTTGTGCTGTAATACAGAAGAAAAGTTCTAATTATGATACCGATGTATTTACTCCTTTGATAAATGCCGTTTCAAAAATGTCCGGTATCAAATATGAAAACGAAGATGAAAAAATCCCAATGCGGGTAATATCAGATCACATTAGGACATTAACTTTTGCTATTGCTGACGGCGCTGTGCCGGGTAATGACGGACGCGGTTACGTACTTAGAAGAATTCTACGAAGAGCCGCCCGTTATGGGAGAAAATTAAATTTAAATAAACCTTTCCTTTCTGAACTGGTAAAAATTCTTGTAGATACTATGGGCAGTGTTTTCCCCGAAATTGTTGAAAAACAAGGCTACATAGAAAAAGTAATTAAAGCAGAAGAAGAAAGTTTTAATGCAACTTTAGATCGGGGAATTGAATTGTTTGAAGAATTAATTAAGGGTTTAATACAAACAGAAAACAAGGTTATTCCCGGTAAAGATGTCTTTTTGCTCTATGATACCTATGGCTTCCCTGTAGACCTTACAAACATTATGGCAAAAGAGCACGGGCTCTCCATTGATGAAGATGGCTTCAACCAATTAATGAAATTGCAAAAGCAGAGGGCACGCGAAGCGTCAAAAGATAAATTTGCATCGGTAAATATTTCTACTTCGGATTTAAGTTCATTTGAAGTAATAGAGGCACAAAAATCTTCTGCTCAATCAGGCAAATCTGAATTTACAGGATATGATGAATTAAAATCGAAAGCAAAAATTATAGGACATAAAAAAGAGAATAAGAATGATTTGGTTATCCTGGATAAAACACCATTCTATGTTGAAGCAGGCGGACAGGTAGCTGACCTTGGCAGTCTCGTAGTTGGCGAAACACCTTTAACCGTTATCGATTTAGCTAAGATAGACAACAAAATTATTCATGTCTTGGGAAATGAGAATGAAAGCCGGCTGATTCCCGGAATGGATGTTATAGCCCGGGTTGATGAAAAACACCGGTGGAACGTAATGCGGAATCATTCAGCTACACATTTTCTTGATGCGGCATTAAGAAAAATTTTAGGAACACATATACACCAGGCTGGTTCGTATGTGGGCCCTGACAGGCTGCGTTTCGATTTTACTCATTTTGCAAAAGTGAGCGAAAGCGAACTAAGGGACATAGAAACTTTGATTAATGAACAACTAAGATTAAATATACCTCTTCAGCATCACCGCAATATCCCGTTTGATGAAGCAAAGGAAATGGGAGCACTAATGTTTTTCGGCGATAAGTATGGCGATTTTGTTAATGTCGTTCAGTTTGGCGATTTCTGCATGGAATTCTGCGGTGGTACTCATGTAAAAAATTCTTCACAAATAGGTTTATTCAAAATAACAGGTGAATCATCAATAGCAAGCGGAGTAAGAAGAATCGAAGCTGTTACAGGCGAGGGTGTGGAAAATTATATCATTTCACAAATCAATCATTTAAAGCAGTCTGAAGAAAAAATTGCAGAACTTCTGGATGAAAAGAAAAAACTTGAAAAGGAGGTCTCGGAATTCAAACTAAAAGGCAAACTGGGACAGATTGATTCAGTTGTTGAAAAGCCAACAGAAGTTGAAGGTATAAAGATATATAAAGCCGAAGTCGAGGCGGCGAATATGGATGAGCTTAAATCATTCGGTGATGAATTAAGGAACAAAATAAAAAATGGTATCGGAGTTTTATTCACAAAAACAGAAGGAAAAGTTGGAATTGTTTGTGTCGTTTCGGATGAATTGATAAAAGGCAAAAAACTAAGCGCAGGAAAAATAGTTGGAGAATTAGCAAAGCTGGTAGGCGGCGGCGGCGGTGGAAGACCACATCTTGCAACTGCCGGCGGTAAAGAAGTAAATAAGATTCCCTTTGCATTAAACGAAGTTGAAAAAATTATCAGCAGCTTTATTAAATAGATTACCACTAAGAAGAATGGCAAAATCAAAAATTAAATACGTCTGCTCAAATTGCGGATATGAATCGCTCCGCTGGATTGGTAAATGCCCCGAATGCGATAACTGGAATACTTTTGTCGAAGAAATAATTGAAGCGCCAAAGCATCAAAAGTCTCAATATGACGGGAAAGTAACATTATATAAAATAACCGACATTACAGCCGTTGAAGAAGATCGAATAAAAACAGGCATAAATGAATTTGACCGTGTTCTCGGCGGCGGACTTATGCCGGGTTCTGTTGTGCTTCTGGGCGGCGACCCGGGAATTGGTAAATCAACACTCGCAATGCAGGCTGCCTCCGCTATAAAAGATAAAGTATTATATGTAACTGGTGAAGAATCTGAACGGCAGGTTAAGATCCGAGCCTCAAGATTGAAGGTCAAATCAGATGATTTTTATATTCTGCCCGAAACAGATTTAAATCCGGTAATAGCTGCAATTAACACCCTGAAACCAGTCCTGGTAATAATTGATTCTATACAAACGATGTATAGAAGTGAATTTGAGAATTCACCGGGGACGGTTACTCAAATAAGAGAATGTACTTCCCTTCTTATGGAGGAAGCTAAAAAGAAGCACTATTCTGTTCTTATTATCGGGCATGTAACAAAAGAAGGAATCATTGCCGGTCCAAAACTTCTTGAGCATATTGTTGATACTGTTATTCAATTCGAAGGCGAGACTCATCATTCATATAGAATATTGCGTTCACAGAAAAACCGGTTCGGCAGCACAAATGAAATTGGTGTCTTTGAAATGCACGAAGATGGTTTAACTGAGGTTAAAAATCCAAGCGAGCTTTTCTTAAGCGAAAGAGAAAAAGAAACTTCCGGTTCGGTGGTAACTGCAAGTCTGGAAGGAACCCGTCCAATTTTATTAGAAGTTCAGGCATTAGTTACACCATCTAACTATGGTAATCCGCAAAGAGTTGCTACAGGGTTCGATCAAAGAAGATTATCTATTCTTCTTGCTGTACTGGAAAAAAGAAGCGGATTCAGACTTTCTGCTAATAATGTTTTTCTGAATTTGGCAGGCGGAGTAAAAATAGACGAGCCTGCAATAGATCTGGCAGTTTGCTGCAGCATCGCTTCGAGTCTGCTTGATAAAACTTCAGATAACATGAGTGTAATTGTCGGTGAAGTTGGATTGGGAGGAGAAATTAGAACCGTCAGCCAGGTAGAAAAAAGAATTCAGGAAGCTGAAAGACTTGGATTTAAGAAAATAATTATTCCCAGAAATAATCTTAAAGAATTAAAACAGAACGAAAAGATAAAGATTATTGCCGTCGGCAGCCTGTCCGAAGCTATTAAGGAAGTAATAAATCAGACTGACTAACCAAAAAAGCTTATAATCGGACTATAAACTCTCCATATAGCTGTCTAATTGGGAAAGCGCGGAATGTTAAGATTCTAAATCTTATCAAAGAAACCATTTTGTTTTATTCAGTAATAATGCTATTTTAAAAAGCGGTTAAAAATCCGCATAGTTATTTTCAATTATTTCTTAGAGGTAAGTTAGTGAGTACTAAACTATTTGTGGGGTCTCTCCCATGGGCAGTTAATGATGATGCTTTGAAAGAAGCTTTTGAAGCACACGGCAAAGTTGTTTCTGCTAAAGTGATTTCCGATCGTCAGACCGGTAGATCTAGAGGATTTGGATTCGTTGAAATGGAGAACGAATCTGATGCTAACAATGCTATTCAGGCTCTCAATGGTTCGGAACTAAAAGGCCGTAACATTATAGTCAGTGAAGCAAAGCCCAAAGGCTAATGCATCTTTTTATACCTTTAGTTCATTGAGCGCTCTTTAGAGCGCTTTTATTTTTTTAAATCAATTTATTCAGCAGATAAAATTTTTTGGATAAGACGAAAAGCTTTAACACAATCTTTATTACACTGCTAACCGGAATAGTTTTATTTTGCCTGGTTTCTTTGTCGGTTATTTCGGGAAAAATAAATTATATAGATAATGCTATTTTACTATCGTTAAGAAATACTAACAATCACTCTATACCTATAGGCCCGGGATGGCTTTTGAATTTTATGAGGGATGTCTCTGCGCTCGGAAGTGTTACTATCGTTGTTTTAATAACTATTTTAACATCCGGATTTCTAATTCTCAAAAAAGAATATCCTTCCCTACGAGTTGTTTTGTTCGCATCAATCAGCGGCGGTATAATAGAATTATTAATGAAAGAAATTTTTTCGAGACCGAGACCTCACATAGTTCCTCATCTTGTTAATATAGATTCATTGAGCTATCCAAGCGGTCATTCGGCAATATCCGCAATTATCTATTTATCTTTAATATTTATAATTTTCACTCTTGATATAAAAAGAAGCATTAAAATATCTTTTTTATATTCAGCCATATTTTTAATATTATTAATAGGAATTAGCAGGATATATCTTGGGGTTCACTATCCAAGCGATGTATTAGGCGGATGGGCTTTGGGATTAATCTGGAGTTCGATTAGTGTAATACTTGCACATAATTTCAAGAAAGGTTAAAAAACTAATTCAGGCTGATGATGGACGAGAAAAAAAAACTATTCTCAAGTATTCTATTCCCTGCGAGTTTTATATTATTGCTGTGGATTATTAAGATTGGAGAATTAGTCTTTTCAATTAATCTTTCCCATTTGGGGCTATTGCCTCAAAAATTACAAGGATTAATCGGAATAGTCACTGCTCCACTAATTCATTCCGGATTCAGTCATCTTATTTCAAATACACTTCCGCTTTTATTATTAGGAGTAGGCATTTTATACTTTTATCCTAAATCGGCATTTAAAATTTTCACCTTTGTTTATATCATTCCGGGAATATTTGTATGGTTCTTTGGCCGTCCCGCATATCATATAGGTGCAAGCGGTTTAATTTACGGTTTTGTTTCATTTTTGTTTTTTAGCGGTATAATCAGGCGCGATACACGCTCGATTGCTCTTGCGCTTATAGTAACCTTCCTTTACGGCAGTATTATCTGGGGTATATTTCCTCAAAATAACGGAATATCATGGGAATACCACCTGTTCGGATCATTAACAGGAATTGCCTGCGCCTTTATTTTTCGTAAATCAGATCCCTATAAGAGATATGATTGGGAGGACGAAGAGAATGAAGAAGACGGAAAAAATTTGGAAATCTCCCATAATAGGGATGTTGAATTTTAAAGATTGGATAAGATTGAGACTCAAACAAAGAAATTCAGGTGATACGATGGTAACTTACTTGTGTTTATAGAAACAATGTCAAGAACAGCACTTTACAAGATAAAGATAAAAATTACTGCTTTGATTTCTAAAAATGGTTGGTCTGCTACAACATGCTTCAATTTTCAACCATAACAATACTACCCTGCTTAAGCCGGAGACAGGATTTCTCTATTACAATTTATTCGGAAATTTCTGAACCGGGTAGTAGGAGATGACTCTTCATACCGGAGGCTAAGTCTTTACCACCAGCCTATTTCCGGTAGTATTCTGTTTGCCCCTTTGGACCCTTAAAAGAATAAAACTGTATATTACTTTAACTCATTCCTAAAAGTAGAAGTGCTATCAATTATAAATGAGTATAAGAATATTTGGAGGCTGGCTATGGCTAATTGCAATATGTACAATTTTACGACCAATTAACCAAAATAGTCGAATAGTTGGGATACTTCCAATCCAGTCACAGCGATCCCAAACGGGTTGCAATAACTTTTAAGTAGCTATAACTTTGGATCGTTCTTAGATAACAAACTTAAAAGTATTAAAACAGAAAGAGAGGTATATTTGAGGTCATTAATAAAGGTTCTTGTTATTTCGTCAATGATTTTACTGGTTGGCTTCACTATTGTCTCAAACGAGACTGGTGCTACAATTGAACCGGCAAACATTGCGAAAGCAACCACCGTCAATAATGATGAAAGTATAGTAAAAACTTCAATAGTAAATTATATAGACAAGGGGAGTATGCTTGCGTCATGGTACGGGCCCCGGTTCCATGGTAAAACAACCGCAAACGGCGAAGTTTACAACCAATTGGCTTTTACTGCTGCCAGTACAACTCTTAGGTTCGGTACTCTGCTTAAGGTAACAAACCTAAGAAATAACAAATCCGTGATCGTAAGGGTGAACGATAGGGGACCTTATATTGGCGGCAGACAGCTTGATTTATCCAAGGCAGCAGCTCAGTTACTTGATATGACTCTTAGGGGAGTCGTCAAAGTAAAAGTTGAGCAGTTAAGCCTAAAAGGTGTTAATTTCCCGGTCATTAATCTGAATTAAATGAATCAATAAGCTTTTGGCTTAGATATTTAATTCGTGCATATTCTTAACCCCGCCGCTGCGGGGTTTTTTATTGAGGAGACTGTTTAATCATAAATATTTTAATATAAATTCTTAAATTAGATATTGGAAAATTGAAAGATTCATTAAATTTAATAATTAAAAAATTCATGTATTTTTCAATTTTTTAAGGTGTTTTTCAATAATTTTTAACTTTTTTAATCTTTAATCTAAAGAACGCAATATGAAACTAAATCTCGGATGCGGAAACGATCTGAAAGAAGGCTACGTGAACGTGGATATTGTCGATTACGGCGGCAATACCATTCATGACATCAATAAGTTCCCTTATCCATTTGAGGATAATACGTTCGATGAGGTACTTGCCTCCCATGTTTTGGAACATCTTGATAGTTTTCACAAAACTGTTACCGAGTTGTACCGCATAACTAAACCTAACGGTCTGCTTATTGTTTATGTCCCCTTTTTCCTGAATACAAAGTATTTCGGCGAACCTGACCATAAAATCCCGTTTTCTATAAGATCATTTGATAATTATGAATATATAGGTAACCGGAAGCTGAAATTCTATGAGAAATGGAAATTAAATCACAGGACGAATTATCAGGGTAAGGCACAGTTTGAAGTTGTCGAAAAAAAATTTATTTCATCTCATTTCGTTCCTCTGAAATGGATGGATTTTATCCTTAATATAGAGCCGGTCATCTATGAAAGGTTTTTCGCAGGAATTTTTTCACCGGAGGAAGTTTATTTTAAGCTGAGAGTGATAAAGTAGCTATTGAGTTCCTATAAGACATTCTTGTTTACAGGTCTTACCGCTCCTACTATTATAAACAGCCAGCCAATTAAAAGACTAATCCCGCCGAATGGCGTTATAATTGCAAATGCCGTAATTCCACTTATTGCATAGAGATATAGTGAAAATGAAAAAAGAATTATACCCGTCAGAAAGAAGAAAGCGCTTGTATAAAACCGTGAATCGTTTTTTAATGATATTACCAGCAAAACAGCAGAATGAATCAAATGGTACAAAACGCCTGTTTTGTAGGCATCCATCATTTCCGGGGGGAGAGCGTTTTTAAATCCGTGAGCGCCGAAAGCTCCTAAAGCAACGGCAAGGAAGCCGGAAATTCCGCTTATGATTAACCAGAATTTATTATCTTTCATGCTTACTAAATCTGCTTTTTGAAAAAATGTAATTTGCATACCATTCAGTCAATATATATTGATAGCTGAAGATAAAAATTACTAAATTAATAGATTAAAAATCTGCTTAAGTCTGGATATTCCGCAAATTGGATGATGATTAATATAGATAGAGAATTTTATGAATCAATTTGAACTGCATTCCAATTATGAACCTTCCGGCGATCAGCCCAGGGCTATAAAAGAACTTACTGAAGGCATTATACGAGGGGATAAATTCCAGACTTTGCTTGGTGTTACCGGCAGTGGAAAGACTTTTACCATCTCAAATGTCATAAGGGATATAAACAGACCGACCCTGGTAATTTCCCATAACAAAACTTTGGCTGCCCAACTTTACTCGGAGTTTAAGTCATTCTTTCCAAATAATGCCGTGGAATTCTTTATAAGTTATTACGACTACTACCAACCGGAAGCTTATGTGGTTTCAAGAGATGTTTATATAGAAAAGGACTTTGCAATAAACGAAGAGATTGACAGACTTAGGCTAAAGACAACTACTTCGCTTATTGAGGGAAGAAGAGATGTTATAGTAATTGCAAGCGTAAGCTGCATTTATGGAATCGGAGCGCCGCAGGAATATGCTAACCAAATAATCTTCTTGAAAAAAGGAATGACCATTTCCCGTAAGAAGCTTCTCCGGGATTTAATCGATATCCACTATATCAGGAATGATATAGATTTTACAAGGGGTACTTTCCGGGCAAGGGGCGATGTTGTGGAAATCATTCCTGCTTACCAGTACGATGAAGCTGTCAGAATTGAATTTTGGGATGATAATATTGAAAAGCTTTCTGTAATTGATTCTGTAACCGGCGATGTAATCAGGGAGGTTGAATCTACTCCTATTTATCCGGCAAAATATTTTGTTTCCAACCGTGATCAGATGCAGAAAGCAATTTACGGAATTGAGCAGGATCTTGAGGAACGTCTGAAGTATTTCAGGAAAGAAGAAAAATACCTGGAAGCGCAAAGACTTGAGCAGCGGGCTAAGTTCGATGTTGAAATGATGAAAGAAATAGGTTACTGTTCGGGGATTGAAAACTACTCCCGGTATATGGATGGCCGCCCGCCGGGTTCCAGGCCATATAACCTGTTTGATTATTTTCCTAAAGATTTTCTTCTGGTTATTGATGAGTCCCATGTTACTCTTCCCCAGCTTAGAGCAATGTATAACGGGGACAGGAAAAGGAAAGAAACTTTGGTTGAATACGGGTTCAGACTTCCTTCAGCCCTTGATAACCGCCCGATGAAGTACGAAGAATTTGAGAAAATGCTGAACCAGGTAATATTTGTAAGCGCTACTCCGACAGATTATGAGCTTGAAAAAAGCGCGGGAGTAATAGTTGAGCAGATTATCCGTCCCACAGGGCTGCTCGATCCGGAAATTGAAGTGAGACCAATAAAAGGACAAATTGATGATTTAATCGGAGAGATTAGAAAAAGAGCGTTAATAAAAGAACGTATTCTTGTAACTACTTTAACTAAAAAGATGGCTGAGGATTTATCCGATTACTTAGACAGAATCGGTATAAAAGTCCGTTATATCCATAGTGATATTGATGCTCTTGAAAGAGTTGAGATCCTCCGGGATCTTAGGATAGGCGATTTTGATGTGCTTGTAGGTGTAAACCTTTTAAGAGAAGGGCTTGATCTTCCCGAGGTTTCCCTTGTTGCAATAATTGACGCCGATAAAGAGGGCTTTCTTAGAAGCGAGAGATCGCTTATGCAGACAGCCGGCAGAACTGCACGTAATGTAAACGGGAAAGTAATTATGTATGCCAATATCATTACGGATTCCATGAGAAAAACTATTAATGAAACTAACCGTAGAAGGATTTTACAGACTGAGTATAATAAAGAACATAATATTGAACCTCAAACGATATATAAAAGTATGGAGGAAATTCTTTCATCCACATCCATTGCAGACGTACGGAAAAGAAATGAAAAGGAAGATTATTCTTTTACAAAAGTTGCAGAACCCATCCTTAAATATATGAACACCGAACAAAAGCAAGACCTGATAGAGCAGCTTACCGATCAGATGCATCAGGCGGCAAAAGATTTGGAATTTGAAAAAGCCGCTTCTCTAAGAGATGAGATAAATAAATTGAAGAAAATGATAAAGTGAAAGTTTGCCACTTTATTATACAGGGTAATAAAAAGAAACGGGGCCATCTCGCATAGCGGAAATGACCCCGTAGTAATTTAAACTTTAATACAAACCTACATAAAAAGCTTATTGTTGTTTTTCCATTGCCGTAAGAACTGTTTGGGCTGATTTCCCGTATACCGGATCATCTTTAGCTTTTGTCAGGTATTCTTTAGCTTTTTTTGCATCATTTTTCTTCTGGTAAGCAACGCCGAGCCAATAATTCGGACCGCCTTCACTGATTGTCTTTTTGTATTTCAAAGCGTTTTGGGAGGCTTCAATTGATTTATCATATTGATTTATCAGAAAATAATTTTTGGCCAAACTTAAATATGCAACGTCATAATTAGTATAGCTAACCGCTTTCTTTAAGTACTCTATCGCTTTCTTGCTATTTTTCCCGGCTGAAGTAGCAAGACCTGAATAAGCAAGAGTTATGTTGAAGTTAACATTAGCTTTTAAGGTGCTGTCTGTTGAAGTCTTTAATACCATCTGAAAATTATCAGCAGCATCCTGGTACTTACCCTGGGTAAAATAAACATTGCCAAGATCATTATAAGCAGGTTCAAAATCTGGTTTCGCTGCAATTGTGTTTTTAAAATTAGTAACTGCATCATCCGGTTTGTTTAGTTTTTCATTAGCCACGCCCAACTGATAATAAATCCTATAGTCTTTACTGGCAGCCAATGCAGTCTGAAAATCTGTAAGTGCGCCGGAATAGTCGCTTTTTTGCATTTTATCCAAACCGTCGTTAAATGGTTTTACGGCTGCTGAATCCATAGTCTGTGCAAATGAAGCGAATGTAATAAGGAATGTACCGAGCAGGCAATAAAATAAACAGGGCATTTTTTTCATAAATAGTTCCTTTTATTATGATAAATAAACACAGAGGAGGGCGTTTAATCACGTTACAGTTAAACAGAAACTGCACTCCCTATGAATTGAGGTTAATTAAAATACATATTTTTTAACTGACGCAAGATAAATGTGTTTTTAAAAAGAATCAATGACTTAATTAATCATCTTATGGTTAAAACCTGAATTTTTTTCATTTACGATAGATTGAGTTCTTAAATTTTGAGACAGAAAACGTTGAGACTAATTCTTTTAGGTTATTATCTCCCTTGTAAATAACCTGTTCCAAAAACAAACCGGATGGCGGAGCAGTATATTTTGCAGGTAAATGGGACTTACTGCTAAGTAATGATTTCAAATCTTTGACGGACATATTGCCGCGTCCAATCTCAACAAGAATACCTGTCATCCTTCTTACCATTTTCCAGAGGAAATGAGAACCGGTAATACGAATCAGGATAAGATCGCCTTCTTCCTTCATTTGTATATTTTCGATAAGAACTTTTGTTGATTTTTCTTCCTTATCCTCTTCCGCAAATGAAGAAAAATCATGCATACCGGTAAATTCTTTTGCGGCATCCTGCATTTTACTGAAATTAAGTTTGTCTTTAATCCACCATACATAATTTTTACCGAAAGCAGTGCGTCTCCGGGAAATCTGGTAAATATAACTCCGGGAAACAGCGTCATGGCGTGCGTGAAAGTTTAAACCCGCTTTTTCTATTTCTAAAATATTAATATCATGCGGCAGCTTGTCGTTAAATTTAAATTTCATTATTTCGGGGGCAAGCATAGTTTTAACTTCAAGATGAGCAACCTGACAAAGCGCATGCACACCGCTGTCGGTTCTTCCCGAACCCTGTATGTCTAATTTAGAACCTCCAAAAATTTCTTCAGCTGCTTTAATTATTGTTCCCTGGATGGTTTTGGAGTTTTGCTGTTTTTGCCAGCCGCTGTATCGTGTTCCGTCATATTCGATGTATAGTTTGAATCTGGACATTTGTATAAATCTTCTGCAAATCTTATTGAACTTCCACTTTAAAAATTGTGAACATATTGGGCTAAAATCTGCCTAGCGGCAGGCAAGCCTGCCTGCCAGATGGGCAAGCGGGCTAAACAAGTGTCGGGGCTATTTTAAATATCNNCACATGAACTAATTTATTTCAATTTCTTCTTCAGCATAATCATCCGGCGTCTCACAAACACGTACTTTAATTTTGTGAATATTGGCTGGAAGTTTTAATTTTTTTATTTCATCCAAAAAGTAGCGGGTAATATTTTCTACAGTTGAATAGAAACCAACAACTACTCTTTTTGAATTCATCTTCTCTAAGAATTCGATGACATCGGTATCATCTTTATAGACAAGAAATGCNNTGATCCATCTTTTCGATAAGCGGTTCAATAGCATCGCGCAAGTGGTAATAGTCCATTACCATTCCGTTCTCCAAAACATCGCCTTCAATTTCCACCAGCATCTTGTAAGAATGCCCGTGAATATTTTTACATTTCCCGAAATGTTCCGGGAGTCTGTGCCCCATTTCCCAATTAAATTCTTTTGCAATTCTCATTAAACACCTTTCGCTGCCGGTTCCCAAATAAACTTATGCAATTGAAGCTGAAATCTAACATTAAGTTTATCTTCAAGTATCCATTCTACAAGTGTAACAGGCTCAAGCCTACCAAACTCTACCGAAAATAAAACAGCACAAATTTTTGTCAGGTTATATTGTCTGAGCATGTCCTTTGTCCAGTTATAATCTTCGCGTGTTCCTATGACAAATTTTATTTCATCTGCCGGCTTTAAGTACATTATATTGTCATAAAGATTTTTCTTAACCATCCCGCTGGAAGGGCATTTTAAATCCATAATTATCTTTACACGCTTATCAATCTCCTGAATAGGCAAGCTCCCGCCTGTTTCAAGCAAAACCTCAAATCCTTCATCACTAAGAAGTTTCATAAGGTTAAGGCTTTCTTTTTGAAAAAGCGGCTCACCGCCGGTAATTTCAACGAGCCGGCAGTCAAATTTTCTCACTTCAGAGAGTATTTCATCAAAATTCATATCTCTGCCTTCGTCAAAGGCATACACAGTATCACAATAAGAACATCGCAGGTTGCAATAAGTCAGCCGGATAAATGTACAAGAAAGACCTGCTTGAGTGCTTTCTCCCTGTATGGAATGATAGATTTCGTTAACCTTTAACATAATTTCTTATCAAATTGAGAGTTTTTAACACTAAATAGGTTATAAATTTACAAAAGTTAAATTTGACATCAAACAGATGTTTCCATATATTTATATTTAAATTTTTATAATTATTAAGGTTTTTAGGATATGGCAAGTCATAAATCGGCAAAGAAAAGAATTCGTACTAATGCCAGGAAACGAATGGTTAATAAAATAGCCGGATCTAAGATTAAAACTATTGTTAAAAAGGCCTTTTCAGCATCCGAAAAAGAAGAAGCAGAAAAATTATATAAAGAAGCAATAGCAATTTTAGACAGAAGTACTACTAAAGGAAAGATTAATTTGAATACTGCTTCCAGAAAAAAAGCGGCATTGACGAAGCACTTAAATAGCCTTACAGCGGCTAAATAGTTCTTTGTTCCAACTTATCTTGTGTATCATTCAGGCTCTTCAATTTTTGAAGAGCCTTTTTGTTTTAAATATAAGAGAAATTCTGCAATTTAGTTAAAGATCTTCTATTGCATCTATTCCTTCGGGCATAGGGAGGTAGAATTTAATTTGTTGTACAGAGCCGTCACGTTTGATTAATTTCTCAACACGCTTTTTAATTATGACACTGTGTTCAATACGTACATCATCCTCAACAATTGAACCGAAGATATAACTTGTTCCCCTGATTATTGCATTATTACCTATAATTACAGGGAATTCATCATTTCCTGTCATAGTTACGCTTGATTCAATGATTGTATTATCGCCTATTATTACATTCCCCCTGATTATGTTACCCGAAAGAATTTCAACTCTTTCACCAATCTTTATAGCTTGTCCCGGGAAGCATGATAAATGAACATTTGACCTTACAGTTACATTTTTCCCAAATTTAACATTTCCATTTACATAAACATTTTTAGAAAGTGCAGTGCTATAATTCAAGTTTACTCCCCTGCCGATATAAACACCTTTGCCGATATAAATATCCAGCGGAATATTTTGTTTATCCATTTCAATTATATTATCGACAACAGATTCATCTATAAAGAAATCATCGGGGTCATCTATCTCAATTATATCTTTCACTTTTTCATAAACTGTTTTTCTTGCAACAGCTTCCATTTCCCTTAAAACAGACTTATTATTAAATCCCATAACCACGTATTGTTCATGCGGGCTCACCGCACTTATAGTATAACCTTTTTTATTAAACAATGAAATCAGATCTGTAATATATATTTCTTTCTGAACATTGTTACTTTCAATTGAATGGACAAGTTCGATTAATTTCTTATAATCAAATGCATAAACACCTGAATTAAATTCATTATTTTCTATCAACTCTTTTTTGCTGAAGGAATATGTCCGGTTGTTATACTTAACCCTGTAAGGTTCGTTTTCCGGAAGAGACAAAATATCTTTATGCTCCATAATCTCAATTACCCTGCCGAAATCTTTTTCGGAAGGATTGCCGTTTTCATCTTCTGATTTTACCCGAATTATTCTTCCGTAGGAGTTTTCAGCGGTTTGTCCTGAAAATATACCCGTCAATACCAGCATATCGCTTTTAGTTCTGATGAATTCTTTACGGAAGTTTTGCATAGTACCGGAATCAATCAATCCCATGTCACCGGGTAAAACATAAACAATGCCGTCAAAGTTTTTATTATCAATATTTTTAAGCGCCACCTGAACTGCATGTCCTGTTCCGTTTTGAGAAGCCTGGTAAGCAAAAGAAGCAGCTTCTCTTTTCCCTAAAATCCCAATTACATCTTTAGCCTTAATTCCTACAACAAGAATAATGTTTATATCTTTTATACCGTTACGGCAAGCGTTAAAAACCCTTTCAACAGTAGGTACGCCCCAAATTTTATGAAGCATTTTCGACTTTTGAGATTTGATCCTTTTACCATGCCCCGCAGCAAGAATTATAGCTATCTCATGTAAATTGTAGTTTAACGGTGAAGAAAAATTTTTTATCAGCTCTAAAATCTCATTTTGCTCATTAACTGCCATTGATAATTCTCCGTTGAAATTAATTACCTTTAATATACACTCTTAAAATATAAAATATTGATTTTCTTTTAACAAAATTTAACCGGGTTGTGAATTTGTATAAAATATAACAGATGATAAAAGCGAAATTAGAAATGCAAAAGCGATAGAAAGAACAGGGGAACTAATAAATCCTGCGGTTAAAGATGACAGTACCAAAGCTGAAGTCCCCAATAAAACACCAAGAATAATATTCCGGGAATTATTTGTCTGTCCCGCTTTCTTTAAATAAACTACCGAAAAATAAATGACTATGAAAATGAGANNGATGCTGAAATTTTAACGTCTGAAACCCTTTCCAGATAATATCCCTGTCCGACAGCCCCGTAGGATTCTCAACTCTTCTAGTTAAAAGCAGCTTATTATTTTGAAAAGATAAAAGAGAAATAATCGCCGTTAAAAAGATGATAACAACTGCCGGCTTAATTTTTATTTTTCTGAAAATTAGACCGGTAATAAAAAGCAACGCTGCTATTGCTATGTTAGTCCTGCCCAACGATGTTATTATTGCGGAAAAGATAATCGACAACCCAGCCGACCATAGCAGCCAATTGATTTTCTTTTTATTGCTGAATGGAAGCGCAATATAGACTCCCGCTGCAGCAAGGAGATACGAAGAAAATGTCGCATAGCCGGTTGAAAAAGATTCAGCTCTTTCAACAAGTCTTAAATTAAATAAAGTCAGACCAATTAATGCTACAGCTATTGATGAAATTGGAAATGTAAAAGCTATTTTTTCAATTTTTTCTTTGTTCATTGCTTTTAAATAAAAGCTCATAGATAAAAAGCCAAGATAGAAAAGCGCTTCTTTGTATAAGGATTGAACACTGGAAGCCGGGTAAACAGAAAAAATAATTGATAATATCCTTATAATGCCAAATACGGCTATTAATAATGTAAAAATATCAAATGCTTTTTTCTTATTTCCTGTTTTTTCAAAAAGCCATAAGAAGGCAAGCAAGCCGAGAAATAACTGAAGCAGGAAAAGAGAAACCATCATGCTGCAAATTGAAGCAGCTAAAAGATAAAATAGTAATCGACTATCAAACCTGGAAGATATCATAGTATATAATAAATTATTTAATCTCTGAACTGCATCTCATAAAACTTATTATACAAACCATTTTCATTACGAATAAGTTCCTCGTGCGTGCCTGTCTGTATAATTTTACCTCTATCCAGGACAATAATTCTTGTTGCATTTCTAATAGTGCTTAACCGGTGTGCAATGACAATAGATGTTCTATTAACCATCATCCTCTCAATTGCTTCCTGTACAAGCAGTTCCGATTCATTATCCAGAGCAGAAGTCGCTTCATCAAAAATCATTAATTGCGGATTTTTCAGGATAGCCCTTGCAATGGAAATTCTTTGCCGTTGTCCCCCGGAAATTTTCAATCCTCTTTCACCTATCACAGTTTCATAACCCTCCGGCAGTTCCATAATGAAGTTATGTGCATTAGCGGTTTTAGCCGCTTCAACAATTTTTTCTATAGGATAATCATCAAGACCATAAGCGATATTATTTCTTATCGATTCATTAAATAGAATAGTTTCCTGGGTTACGATACCCATCAATGCCCGGAGACTATTAACTTTTGCCTGTTTAATATCAATTCCGTCGATAAGAATCCGCCCATAAGAAGGGTCATAAAATCTTGGAATCAGATCGACAAGTGTAGATTTACCCCCGCCGCTTGGCCCAACAAGCGCCACTATTTCACCTTTTCTTACCTCGAAATTAATATTATTTAATATTAATTCCTCAGAATCATCGTAATGAAATGAAAGATGATCAAAGGAAATAGAATTGGAAAAAGTTTTTAATACATGAGCATTAACTTCGTCTTTAATAGCCGGCTTCGTATCGAGTATTTCAAAAATTCTGTCGCCTGCCGCGCTTGATTCCTGAATACGGTTATTAACAGTACTAAGCTCTTTAATTGGCGGCATAGTTTGAAAGATAGCTAAGAGAAATCCCATAAACTCTGCAGCTTTAAGAGTATGCGACTGAATCACTAATACACCGCCGTAAAATATAATAACCGCACCTACAATAACACTTAAAAACTCAGTAATGGGTGATGAGGAATTTCTAATCCTTACTATTCTCAGCATCATTCTAAAATAGCTGTAAGTTTCCTTTTTAAACTTATTATTTTCATATCCTTCCATCCCAAATGCTTTAACAATTTTAACGCCGGATATAGTCTCTTGAAGTATACTGGTTATGTCAGCCATTTTAGATTGAATGGCGGAACTGTATTTCCTTAATTTAAGACCTATGCCTGCAATAATAAGCATTGAGAAAGGAAGTACGATGAATGCGAGAAGCGTAAGTTTCCAGCTAATGCTTAAAGCAATTCCGATGAAAACAAGTATGGTTAGCGGCTCGCGTATCAGGTTTAAAAAAGCTGCAGATATACTACTCTGTACCACATTAACATCATTTGTAATACGGGAAATCAAGTTTCCTACGCGCTCCTGTTTGAAATAACTCATGGGAAGCTGGTGCAGGTGCTTATAAGCAGCATTACGCAGGTCCTTCATGGAACCTTCTTCAACATATGAAAGGAAATATGCTTGCAAGTATCCGAAGATATTTTTAAAAAAGAAGGCGATCAATACAAGTAAACATATTTTAAATAACGCATCAATCTTACCCCCCTGTAAAACATAGGTGTTAAATGTATCTGAAATATTATGTTCCAGTTTAATAACCCAATCAGGTAAAAGACTTGTCGTATTTCCTATGGCGGCGGACGGATTTATTTGTATGCCTGGCTGCCCTTCTTGTGATTGCCCTCCTTGAAATAAAGTATCAAGAAGCGGTATTGTAAGGTAAATAGAAAGTCCGTTAAAAACTGCAAACAAGATAGTACAAACTATAGATATTGACAGATGATTCCAGTATGGTTTAACAAAATTTAATATGCGTAAATAGGTTTTCATTCAAATCCTGGATATAAAATTTTATGTTTTAATTTAGCCTTTGTTCCGTAATTCCCAAATCTTCATATAAGTCAGGAAATTAGTAAGTGAATCTATAAATGCAATACAAAACCCATGAACTCCATCCTTAAAACCCTTAAGCGCAATAAATGATCTGTAAAAAGCTGCAATACCGTGAGTAATAATTGTAAAACCGGTAACCTTACCTTTCGTTTTTAACATTTCCATTGCCTGGAGCGAAGAATATAGATTGATTTTTGCAATTGCTTTCTCAATTGAATTATAAGTAAAATGGGTCATGGGATTTTTTAATGTATTTATCTTTCCTTTAACAACAAAGCCTTCATGTANNAAGCCGGTCTGTAACAGATGTTTTATCTCTTTTAAATAACCTTAAATGTGAATCTTTTCCCCAGCCGCAGGATGTTATATGTTTATGCAAAAAGTAATTTTCCCGTGGAATTACATATCCGTCGCAAACATTGAAATCTGTTTGCATAATCTCATTTTTTAAATCATCCGGAATTCTCTCATCTGCATCTAAGCTTAAAACCCACTCATTTTTTGCGAGGNNTGAGTGCATAGCTTTTTTGCGGTGCATATCCTTCCCATTTCCTGGTAAAGATTTTATCTGTATATTTTTTTGCAATTTCAATAGTTCTATCAGCGCTTTCAGAGTCTACTATAATTATTTCATCTGTCCAGGAGATACTTTTAATACATTCTTCAATTTGCGACTCTTCGTCTTTTGTTATTATAATTACAGAAATCTTTTCCATTGTGTCAATAAAACTTTTCTTTAATTGAATCCAAACATTTCTTTATAGTACGCTTTTTAAACCGCATCCATCCTGTAAATGGATTGAATAAAACGGTTCCATAGTTTTAAAATTAATTATTTCTATAAAAGAATCTTTCTGAAATCCTTTATCGAAGATAAGCAAGTCTCCCGTTATGAAGAAATTTTTTATTCCTTCTATATTCAGAGTTTTTATAATTTTTTTCTTATCAATAGAATAAATAAATATTTTTGAATTATTTGCAGTACCTTCATAAATGGTCCTGCTTTTTGGGGGAGCATTTAATATTGAAAAGATCAAATATTTCTCATCGGGAGACCAGTCTGCCTGACTTAATCTTTGGTTTGTTGAAGTAATTAGCTCTGCTTTCCCATCTGAGTTGGATTGCAGGTAAATAAAAGTCTGCGTTGAATCCACGGCAAATATTGAATAATTACTTCGGGGAGAAGATAATATATTGATTTTTTCTATAATCTGAGGATAACCTTCTTTTATTATATTAAATTTTTTTGAATAAATAGTAACAATTTTGCCTGTTCCGTTGAAGATGAATGTCTGCTGGTTTACAAAATCAGTTGAATTTCGATCAAATGAGTTTAAAATAATCCTAAATGTATTATCCTGTCCCCATATTGTAAACACCTGCAATCCGTTTCCAATTTTTTTTATAAATTTTACCTTTGACGAATCCAGGCTTATTCTATAAAGTTTTATATCGTTTACATAAGGGAAAATGGCTTTCTTACCAAAATCCCCGGCTGTTAGAAAAAATAATGATTTTTTGTCCGGTGAATATGAAAGTTTTATTACCTTTTCATTGTGTTTTGACCAAAACTTTGAAAAATTCTTTCCCTGTATTCCGGTTTGCCGGCTCTTTGAAATAAACTTATAAACACTGGAATTTTCACCAAGCTTTCCGACAAAGTAGAATTCATTGAAATCAAGCGACTTTTTCGCGGCGAAATTACCGGCAGTACTATCATTTTTGCCTGACATTGTATTATTTTTTTTGCCGGCGCATCCGGGAAATAATAGAATTCCGGTTATTAAAAAGACAAAAAATATTTTATACATTAAAAAAGTCAGCGGTTTTTACAAACAAACTTAATATTAAGTTGATGAATTTCATAAAAAACAACCACAATGGGCTGTATATGAATAACATAAGAATAATTGATCCATAAATTCCCAATTTCATCAACTTGGCAGTATAATTGTTCGGGAAAAAGTCAAATAAAATATGCGAGCCATCGAGAGGCGGAATCGGAAGAAGGTTGAAAAAAAATAAAAATACATTAAGAAAAACTCCATACCAGCAGAGATTTAAAATAAAATGCTTATCACCGGAAACAAAGCGAGCGAATATTAAAAATAAGATGAAAAACAAGAATGAGAGAATAAAATTTGAAAATGGCCCTGCGAAGGATACTATAGCATCATCCCTCAAAGGGTTTTTAAATTTAGACATGTTTACGGGAACAGGTTTAGCCCAGCCTATAAGTGCAATTCCTGT
Organism: Ignavibacteriales bacterium; assembly: GCA_003142915.1. Classification (GTDB taxonomy): domain Bacteria; phylum Bacteroidota; class Ignavibacteria; order Ignavibacteriales; family Ignavibacteriaceae; genus FEN-1297. Next base: position 21,361 of record PLNZ01000353.1, read on the forward strand.
AGTAAGTGAAACAAGAGGCATTAAGTAAGTGCCTATCAGGTCTGCATGTTTAAAAGGATTTAAAGTCAGCCGCCCCAGACATTTTGCAGTATCATCGCCAAACTTGGAAGCTGAAAGTGCGTGTGCAAACTCATGCACGCTCAAGGAAATTAAAAAAATAGGAAGAAAAGTAATAAAAGAAATCAGCTTTTCGCTTATTTGAATATTAGACATTAATTCATCCTCTCGGGTGAAAATCCTTATGGACTTGTTTTATGTATTCTCTATCAATATGAGTATAAATTTGCGTGGTGGAAATATCGGCATGACCAAGCATTTCCTGAACCGCTCTTAAATCCGCTCCACCTTCCAATAAATGGGTAGCAAAAGAATGTCTGAATGTATGCGGATGAACCTCTTTTAGTATACCAGCTTCGGTTACATACCTGTCCACAATTTTCCATATGCCCATACGTGAAAGCTTAGTCCCATGACTATTTAAGAAGAGAAAATTCCCACTTTTAGTTTTTTTTTCAAGTAAGAGGCGGCTCTGCTTCAGGTAATAGTTTATCCATTCTATAGCACTGCTTCCAATCGGAACAAGCCTTTCTTTAGAACCCTTACCTAATACACGTATAACTCCTTCTTCAAGGAATATATCGGATAACTTCAAATTTATCAGTTCGGAAACGCGTATACCGCAGGCATAAAAAGTTTCGAGCACGGCTTTATCGCGCAGCCCAAGTATGTTTGCTGTATCCGGTTTAGATAATATTGCGTCAACTTCATTTACCGATAATACGGAGGGTAGATTTTTACCAAGTTTAGGAGTGGGCACTTTTTCAATTGGGTTTGCTGCTATATATTTATTTCTTACAAGGTAGTTGAAGAATCCTTTTAACGAGGAGTAATATCGAGCAGCCGACCTGCTGTTTAATCCGGCATTTTTAAGCGCTTTGAAAAATGCAATAAGATTTTCATAACCGACTTCAGATGGGTCATCAATCTTGTACTCTTCTAAAAATCTTAATAGAGATGAAATGTCGCTTCGGTATGATTCTATCGTATTTTCGGAAAGATTTTTTTCAAGCTTTAAAACAGATAAATATTCATTAAGGAAAATATTCATTACTCATCTGCATTATCTTCGGTCCCTTTTTCCATCTCGTCCTGCTTGGGATAACGAATTCTTTTATGGTATTGTCCAATCAATATGTTAACAAATGTATTCTCAATTTTGTGCAAATCGCTGAATGTAATAGGCGATTCATCAAGCTGCCCGGTTTCTATAAAGTTTTGCAGAATACCTTCAATTAAATTCCCAATTTTTACCGGATCAGGTTCTTCAATTGATCTTGCAGCGGATTCACAAGCATCCGCAAGCATTACAATAGCTGTTTCTTTGGTGTCAGGCTTTGGTCCCGGATACTTATAATCATCAATATTTACCTTCTCTTCGCCGTATAATTTCTTTGCTTTTTCATAAAAATACGTCATCAACATAGTACCATGATGCATTGGAATAAAATCAATTATCTCTTGAGGCACATAGTGCTCTTTAGCCAAAGAAATCCCTTCCCGGACGTGTTGTACAATTAATTCGACACTTTCCTCCGGTGTAAGTTTCTCATGAATGTTTTGGTTATTTAATTGGTTCTCTACAAAATTATGAGGTGTGATGGTCTTACCAATATCATGATAGTAAGCTCCCACTTTTGCAAGTAACGGATTAGCGCCAATAGCCTCGGCAGCAGATTCCGCTAATGTTCCCACAGTCATAGAATGATTAAATGTGCCCGGCGCTCTTCTGGCAAGTTCTTTAAGCAGAGGTCTGTCAAAGTTTGAAAGCTCTAATAAGGTTAAATCCGTAGTTATTTTGAATAATCGTTCAAAGAAAATTAATAGTCCGTATGCTAATACAGGGCTTATCAAAGCATTAGTTCCTGCAAATGCCGCTTCAGAAAGAACCGATTCTACCGACGCAAATCTTTCAAATCCAAATGCCAAAATAGAAACTACATACCCAATAAAAATAAAAAGGAATGATCTAAATATTTGCGACCGGTTTTTAATATCACGTACTGTATAAACCGCAAGGGCGCACGCAAATAAATTCATTACTGCAAATGTATAATCATTTCCTCTTAATGCGCCTGAAATTAAAACCATAACAACCGTGCTGTAAAATCCGACTCTTGAATCGAATATTATTGTTATCAGCATTGAAGCAACCGGAATTACAATAAGAAACTGTAAAGGCTCATCAACCGGGATTTGATTAATAAAAAATGTAATTAAAGCTACAAACAAAAAGTTAATTGAAAGCAGGAGTATTTTCTGGTTATCATAAAATATTTTTTTTCTGAAAAGGAAGAGATAAATAGTAAATAAAGTAAGTAAAAAACCGATATGAAGAATTTTTCCCAATAATTGAAGCAGTTTTCCTTCGAGTCCAACTTCCTCACCCTTTGCGAGTCTGAAAGATTCTATCTTTAACTTAGAATCTTTAGTTACACGGTCATGTTTGGCAATTATTCTCTCATTCTCATTAACAATTCCATTGTACCGGGAGATATTATTTTTTGCCTGATCGATTTCTTCCTGCGTAAACTGCTTGCTGTAAAATATATCAGGGAAGATGAAATGTTCGGTATATTCCGTTAATGTTTGCAAAATTTCCCTGGGAAAGTTCATTTTATTAATGCTTTCCTCAATTATTGATTTTGCAATTTTAAGATCAAGCAGACTACTAAGGCTTTGTATTTTATCGATATTGCCATTGCGGACTGCAATGCTGTCCCTCATTATTTGAGAAGAATCTTTATTTATAATACCGTTCTGATAAACGTTTCTTATTTTATCGTGCACAATATCGAAAAATCTATCAAGATTCAGAACCTTTCCGGAGAACATTCCTTTGTCCTGCTTTCTGAGGTTCATTAATACATTAAAGGAAGCGGAACTTAAAAAGGTAGGATTAAAATCCTGCAAAGATTCATTATTTAATATACTATCCATTATGGAAACCATGTAGCTGTCATAGTAATTAAGGGAATCCATCGCCATACCGGAGCCGTTATTTTTTAATACAAAAACCGGGTAAACGCTTTCGGCGGCAGTTTTTAATTGGTCTGTATAGACATCATTATCTTTTAAAACGGGGAAACTAAAAGGTGGGATAATATCGTCATGAATCCAGATAGAACCAATAGATACTTCCGATTCTATCGATTCACCTTTGGGAAACATAAGGGCAATAGCTATTATTGTGCAGAGCCCGATTAAAAGCTTAACCCGGAAACTGCTTTTTGATTTTAATTTTTTCTTTTCATCCATCTGCTGTTAACTAGGTAAATGACAAAAAAATAATCTTAGACTTCCCGGTTAAAATACATCCGTGCATTAGATCCAAACAGGTAAAAATAATTCATATATTACTTATTTAATAGCAAATTTACAATTATTTCCGATGTAATTTATAGCAATACGGTTTAATATATATAAAAATAATTTACAAAATAATACTTCTATTCCCTGGAATTTCGGCAAATTTAATAATATAGCCCTGAATAAATTGATAGTCAATCTGAGATATCAGATGTTCTACACGCTAAGTAAGAATATTATAGCAGTCATTATGTTACCAAATGAAAGGATAGGAATTGAGAAAGCATACTATATTCTATTCGGACTTTATTTAATTTATAACACTTCATTTTTAGATATAACTAATGTAAAATATTTTTTTAGGAAATCGTTTATGCAACTTGATAATAATCTTTTTAACAGCAACTAATTATAAGAAAACTTTGTTCTGGTTACCTTATTTAAGAACCAATGCGTCATTAAAGCCATATTCAAAGATCCGCAAGTCTTTAAAAAAGAAACAGCATTGTGATATATAAGCTTTCTACGTGAAACACGTAGAAGCGACTACGTGTTTTTACTGATTTTTTTAGTTAAATAATATTTAAATTATACTAAGGTTTTTAGCAATCAGGGCAGGGATAGACGATTTAGAGAATTGCCTTAATGCCCCGGTAGCTATTGACAATACGAAACTGCTTATCTGAATTTTGGTTTTTATTTTCATTCCCAGCAAGTGGGATGAAAAATTTGTGATTTAAATGATCACGATTTAAGGAGATTAGCTATGAAAAAACATTCAGGTTCAATTACCCATCTTTTTATTTATTCATCATATTATAAAACTTCAAGAGCCAAAATAAAATTAAGGTACCGGCAAAAGATAAAATAAATCCATTTCTTTAATCAGTATGTTCTCTTCATTATATTAAAAGAAATAACCAATTTCCTTGTTATTTATTTTTACATAATGAAAACTACCGATTTAAACCGGGTTTAAAAGTTTTAACTTTTTATATGAAAGGAAATTTACTATGAACAGATTGGTGTTTTTATTATTACTTATTATAATAATA
>PLNZ01000166.1 GCA_003142915.1 Ignavibacteriales bacterium
ATACGACAGGCTTTCTGAAAGAAGAAATATTATTGTTATTGCCGATGAAGCACACCGGACTCAATACGGTTTTGAAGCAAAACTAAAAAATATATTCGATAAAGAGAGCAAAGAGATAATAGGGCAGCGAATTGCTTATGGCTTTGCAAAATATATGCGCGATGCTCTGCCTAATGCAACATACATAGGTTTCACCGGAACCCCCATAGAGGGAACGGATATCAACACACCGCAGGTGTTTGGAAACTACATAGATATCTATGATATTGCTCAATCCGTGGCCGACAAAGCAACCGTAAAAATATATTATGAAAGCCGTCTTGCCAAAGTAAATCTTAATGATGAAGGTAAACGATTAATTGAAGAATTCGATGAAGAACTTGAACAGGATGAAGAAGTAACAGATATACAAAGGGCAAAAGCCAAATGGTCAAAACTTGAAGCAATCGTTGGTAATAAATATAGAGTCCAAAATTTAGCAAAAGATATTGTTGACCATTTTGAAAAAAGACAAACAGCATTAGACGGTAAAGCAATGATCATTTCGATGAGCCGAAGGATTGCTGTTAATCTATTTAAAGAAATAATCGATTTAAGGCCGGAGTGGCATAATGATGATCTTTCTAAAGGTGTAATTAAAGTCGTAATGACGGCTTCAAGCGCAGATGGCCCGGTAATGGCAAAGCATCATACTACCAAGCAGCAAAGAAGAGACTTGGCCGACAGGATGAGAGACCCGGAAGATCCTTTGAAGCTNNATGTGGCTTACCGGTTTCGATGTTCCTTGCCTTAATACAATGTATATTGATAAACCTATGCGCGGGCATAATCTTATGCAGGCAATTGCAAGGGTTAACCGGATATTTAAGGATAAACCCGGGGGATTGATAGTAGATTATCTTGGTATTGCAACCGATTTGAAAAAAGCATTGTCATTTTATTCTGATTCAGGAGGGAAAGGCGATCCTACTGAAAAGATAGCCCAAGCTGTTGATGCTATGCTGGAGAAACTAGAAACCGTCCAACAGATGTTTAATGAGGAAAGTACAACACAAAAGAGTATATTAGTTGAAGAACCCCAGGCTTACTACAAAGGACTATACAGATTCAATTACAACAGATTCTTTACAGGCGAACCAAAAGATAAGCTATCAATCATACTTCAGGCTGAAGAACATATCATGGGTTTGCGGGATGGTAAAAACCGTTTTATTCTTGAAGTAACATTATTAAGCCAGGCTTTTGCTTTATCCATGCCCCATGAAAAAGCAATGGAAATAAAAGAAGAAGTTGCTTTCTTCCAGGCGGTAAGGGCAAGGCTTGTAAAATTTGATAGCTCCTCTACCTTTGGGAGAGGCGGGGGTGAGGGTTTTGAAACTGCAATAAAACAGATTGTAGATGAAGCGATAAGCTCCGATAAAGTAGTTGATATATTTGATGCTGCGGGGATAGAAAAGCCTGAATTATCTATCCTTTCGGATGAATTCTTATTAGAAGTTCATGGAATGAGTCATAAGAATCTTGCGATGGAACTATTAAAGAAGCTATTGAATGATGAAATTCGATCACGGTCGAGAACGAATTATGTAAAGAGTAAAAAGTTTTTAGAGATGCTCGAAACAGCAATAAAGAAATACCAAAATAATTTATTAACGACAGCGCAGATAATTGAAGAGCTAATAAAAATTGCAAAAGAGATAAAAGAATCGGATAAAGAAGCAGTACGACTTAATTTATCCACAGAAGAAGTTGCTTTTTATGATGCGCTTGAAACAAACGACAGTGCAGTTAAAGTGCTAGGTGACGAAACATTAAAAACGATTGCCCGTGAAATCGCAGATAAAATAAAAAAGAATGCGACTATTGACTGGACAATCCGTGAAAGCGCCAGGGCAAAGCTAATGGTATTAGTAAAGCGAACATTAACAAAATACGGCTATCCTCCAGACAAACAACAAAAAGCAATTGACACTGTCCTAAAGCAAGCTGAGTTATTAGCCGATGAATTGGTAAATAAATAAATATTATTGATTTTAATAAAATATAGGAAGGTATATAATGGTTGAATGTCCTATTTGCGGTAGTTCAGCGTGCGAAAAATTTTCAAATACAAGCGTTAAAATACCCGTAATAGAATGTGAAAGATGCGGCAAGTATTGGTTATCCAATGATGCATTGATGATGTATTCTCTCAGTAAAAAAGAAAATAGTGAATGTATTCCAAGAATCAGCTATTGGATTAGGCAACATCAAGGGGAAACACTTTTTGAAATTGATAGATCAGCTATAATAAATGCAATTGGCTCGATTGAATTGCCAAAGGCGAAAGAACAGGCAAACAATTTTATGTTAATTTTGGGGAAAGGAGCAGAATACCCGGAAAGCGTTGTAAGTATAAATGCATTGAGCTTATGTTCTGNNGCTTAAAGTATATAGCTAAATATTTGGAGAATAAAAAATATATTATTGGTAGTATTAATGATATTGATAACTCAAGTATATCGTTGACATTTGAAGGTTGGGATTATTATGATCAAATTTCTAAAACAACTCCCGATAGCAAAATAGCATTTATGGCAATGGAATATAATGATCCGGAGCTTGATATTATGTTTAAGGAAATACTAAAGCCGACGGTTGCACTTACCGGATTTAAACTTAGACGTTTGGATGAAAAACTGGAAGCGGGAATAATAGATAATCGTTTAAGGGTTGAGATACGTAATGCAAGATTTCTTATTGTGGATTTAACTTCTGATAATTCAGGAGCTTACTTTGAAGCCGGATTCGCAGAGGGACTAGGTAAACCAGTTATTTATATATGCGAATCAGAAAAATTTAAAGAAAAAAAGACTCATTTCGATACTAACCATAATCTTACTTTAACTTGGAATAAAAACGATTTAGAGCCTTTTCGGGAAGAATTAAAAGCTA
>PLNZ01000429.1 GCA_003142915.1 Ignavibacteriales bacterium
CTCCCCAATCACCTGAAATTTCATCTGTGAATTTTTGTCCGTAACCCGTACTGCCTCTGGGGTTAGTTGCAACAATTACATAACCCTTTGCAGCAAACATCTGCAGATTCCATCGGTAGTGAAATTCGTCAGGCCAGTTGCCCTGCGGTCCGCCGTGAATTAAAAACAGAAACGGATATTTTTTATTCGGATTAAAAAATGGGGGTTTGATTATTATTGACTGTACTTTTTCAGTTAAGGCGCCTTGACTCCAAAATGTATCAAATTCTCCGAATTGAATTTTTGACAGCAGATCACCATTGACATTTGNNTATTGAAAAAATTTCTTCGGGCAGTGTGGTTTTCTGACGTTTGAAATAAACAGTCCGTCCGTCAGGCGATAACTTCATTACTGAATTATAACCGTCTTTTACTATAAGATTATTTTCATTAGCCGAGAGATCATACTTATATATAGAATGATATGCTTCTCGATCAGCATCATAATAAATATAATTTCCGTCGGGCGACCAAAGTATCTGACCGATGGAAATATCAAGATTAGGAGTTATATTTTTCAATTCACCGGTAGCACGGTTATAAAGCATCAAAGTCTGTTTATCTGCTTCAAATCCAGCACGCGCCATGGAACGGAATGCGATAAATTTAGAATCGGGTGAATACACCGGTTGGTTATCATTCCCTTCACTGGTTGAGATTTTCTTGAATGGTATAACCGCGTCTTTTTTAATGTCCGAAATTTTAATTGTAAATACATCATTGTTTGTACTTGTGGCAATTACTTTATCCNNTCATTATCGCTTCCGAGTGCAATTGGAGGGACATCTGATTTACTGCCGAGTGTTAAATCTACTGCATTTCCGGTAGCAACATCCATCATAAATAAATGACTTATTTTATCATCCCGCCATTCATTCCAGTGACGGTACATGAGCTTAGTTATAATTTTTGCTTTTACTTTATTTGCTTCAGCTTCTTTATCTTTTTTCTCATTGCAATCCTGTGTTGTGCAGTCGGGATAAACTTTTGAAACAAACAGAATATTTTTCCCGTCTTTTGACCAGACTAACCCGCTTACAGGAGTATAGAATTTAGTTAATTGGACTAAACCGGGACCGTCTAAATCAGCAATCCAAATCTGATCTTTAAATTCATAGGCAATCTTTTTACCGTCAGGTGAGAATTTCGGTTCACTTTCATTTTCACTTGTATTTTTAAATGGACGAAGGTTTTTACCGTCAGTATCAATCAAATAAATATCCGAATTGCTTTTATTGGTTTCCATGCTGTAGGATGTAACCGCGAATGCAATTGTTTTACCGTCGGGCGATACATCGTAATTATTAATCCTTTTCAAGTTCCATAAATCTTCAACAGTCATTGCATGTTTTTGCTGAGCATGAATTTGAAGAATATTCATAGCAATTAGTATGATTACAAAAAACTTTTTCATTTATTCCTCAGAATATAATATTAGTTGGATACAACTTATGAAAAGAAGTGGGGAAATTAAATAGCTGATTATTAATCCTGTTTGATCTGCTTTTTTGGCTTCTCTTTCAAAGCAGACGTACCCCCATAAATTTTATTCCTGTCGTTTCACATTTGACGTTTGACATTTTTCAATTTCAAACCTTTTTATCGCAATGATATCTATTTGTTAGTTATTCGTTGCTTCATTCTTTAGTATTTGTCCTCGTTAACGCCTATAAGTCTTCTATGTATCCGGCCAAGCAGCGGGAGATACTATGGCGTTTTACAGAAGTTATAGTGGTGAAATATGAAACAACTAAGCAAGGAGTTTGTAACGAATAAGAACATATATCATCAGGTCAGTCAACTTATAATCTTTTTAAAAGATTTTATTTGACAGACTTACCATTCTATTCAGTAAAAAATAAAAATTAGAGCATATTACTCTTTTATATTAATTTAATAGGAAGAAAAATAAGGTTTTTAGCTCAAAATCATAATTAATTACAAATGAAGTTTTGGATAGGATTATCGATTAAAATAGGTGTAAAATGAAAAAATATTTGTTTCTCATTTGCTTTCCTATAATTATTGCCGCTCAATCAAATGTTAAAAAACTAACAGATCAATTGGACTTATTGAGCGAAGCCTCTTTTAATAATTGGAAGTACACTGCCAATCTTTCACTTAAAGCTGAAGAACTGTCGTCATTAAATTACGACGATTCAAAATGGCAGACTTCACAATTGGACGAACATTTACCAATCGATTCTTGCTGGTTTAGAAAAGTAATTGAAGTGCCTAAATTTATTGCCGGTGTTTCTGTTAAAGGACCAATAAAATTTCTCACTACGGTAGATGATTTCGGATATATGTGGATTAACGGTGAATCAAAAGGAAAATTTCTCTGGGATGGAGAATTTCTTTTAACTGAAGATGCTAAACCCGGACAGAAATATGTTGTTGTAATAAAAGCATATAATACGGGCGGACCGTTTCGAATTATCAAGGCAAAGCTTGATTTTAATCAACCTGCAAATATTCAAAATCTTATCAGGAATGTGTCTTTAAGTTTTAATGTCGGCGAAAAACTTTTAAGTTTTGATACTTATCAGACTAATTCAAGAGTAAAGGTGGATCCCGGAATTGATAAATCAAAAACTAATAAAAATGATAAACAACAACTTCAAAAACTTCTTCAGGACTTAGCTTCAAAAATTGATGTTGCTTCTCTTCAAAACGGAGATACTCTAAAATTTATTCAATCTGTGAATGATGTCAAAAAGGAAATAAAACCGATAAACGATTTCGTAAAACAGTTCACACTGCAATTTGCATCCAATGCTCATATCGATGCTGCCTGGCTGTGGCGGAAAAAAGAAACTGAAGAAGTTGTCAAAAGGACTTTTTCTGCCGTAATGAATATGTTCAAAGCACGACCTGATTTTACTTATACTCAAAGCGGGGCTGCATATTATGACTGGATGATGAAGGATTATCCGGATCTGTTCAAGCAAATGCAAAGTTATGTTAAAAACGGACGATGGGAAATTTCCGGAGGAATGTGGGTTGAACCGGATTGTAATTTACCAAGCGGTGATTCATGGGCACGCCAGCTTTTATACGCACAGAATTTTTTCAAAAATAATCTTGGTAAAAAAGCAAAGATCGGCTGGAATCCTGATTCATTCGGTTATAATTGGAATCTTCCTCAATTTATGCTCTTAGGCGGACTCGATGCTTTTATCACTCAAAAGATCGGATGGAATGATACAAATGTTTTTCCTTACCGTGTATTTTGGTGGCAATCACCTGATAGTTCTAAAATCCTGACATATTTTCCTTTCGATTATGTTAATACAATTGACAATCCTTTCGAACTCGTAGATTGGCTCCGGCAGTTCGAGTCTAATACAG
>PLNZ01000306.1 GCA_003142915.1 Ignavibacteriales bacterium
AAACCGTACCCTGCGCTTTGCAGTGGGAAGTGCAGAATTTATTGTAAAGTAAAATCTTTATTTATTTTTAGCTTTGTAATTGAATTATTTTGTTAGTCCCATGGCCTTAATTTTTGCCTCTCTATAATCAAATAAAAGTGGATTAGTTTTATATAGATCAGCACCTAAATAATACCATAGCCAAGACAACAGACATTCCAATGAATCAGTTTCTAATTTTAGCTTCATGTGTTCGAGCCAATTTTTATGAACAGCTTGGATTCTGTCAAATCTAACAAACCCTTCTTTGAAATAAGGATTTATACAACTTGGTAAGTAGAAAAAAGTATTGTAAACATAAGCCTTTGTACGTTCAATAAATTCAGGTGGGTAAGATATTTTATCGTTATTACCCTTAAAAGAATAAACTGGCGCAACTAAAAAACATGATGCTGATTGTCTGTTCCCATATTTCCATTGTTCTGCATGTTGGGATATAAGTATAACAGGTCTCATTTTACAAGGAACAATTGCAGCACGTTCTTTGGATCTAAGGTTCAAATCATAGCATGGTTCTCTCGTTTCCTCAAACTCAGCGCGACCTGCTCGCCCTAATTTATATTCATAACCTTGAGTGGCTGTTTTGTAAGTATGTTTTAATTCCTGAAGTGGATTTTCTTCAATGAGGTAAAGTGACGGAGCCATAAAAAACTGACCTGGCTCATAAAATTGTCTTGCTAATGTGCCATTAAGGGTTACTTTAGCATAATACTCTGTGGCTGAAATTAATTCGATCATAAAATCCTCGCTAACAAATCGAGTTTAATTCCTTCTCTCTTCGCTATTCATAATTGCGAGGGCTTCATCATATATATCATCAAGTGGTGGGGGGCTAGGTATTCTTTGTTCCACTTTGCCCTTTTTATTTTGTAGAAGACGCTTTTTGAGATTTGTTAATGTCACAGAGTCAATATTTATAGCTTTTTGATAAATAGGCTGCTCAATGTTCGTTACTTTCGTGAAATCGAGTAATTCCCCTCTTTTTACGTCTCTCATTGGTTCAGTTTCATAATATACATAATCCAAGAGAATCCATAAGTCTTCCAGCGCCCATTGATCCAAAATTCTGTCAATAATTAATTTCGTGTGATTTTTGAACTTTCGGGTGAAATCACTCTCAGTTTCATCTTGAGAATTAAATCCACCTGTATAGGTAAAACCGCGATTACCTTTTTTATTAAAAAACGTAGCTGATTCTATATCTGCAATGCCTAAACTTGAAATAATCGGTTCTAGTTCAGAAGTGTACGGTCCGTAATGATAAAAAATCCAAGGAAGTCCGGTAAGTGTTTTTTTGCGGCTTCGATAGTGCTCTAGATCAACTAAGTAAAGTATTTTTACGAGTTGGGTCTTAATAGGTATTCCCCCGCGCTCGTTAATTTGCTCTATTAGGTATCCCATGAGCGTTTTTAATTCCTGAGGTGAAAGTTGATCCATAGTTCGTCTCTTTTAGTCTTGAGACTATAATTGTCTAAAAATACGAATGATTTGTCTAGTGGAAGTATTGTTATCAAATTCTCCAACAGCAATACCTCTAGTAGTTCCTCTCTTAATTACAACTTGTTGGTCATCACTGTTATAAGTAAAAACATAGCGTTGCCCATGTATCGTTGCCCATAATACATTAGCAACATTTCCACGATAAGACCCCGCTTCTAACGGTGTGTTATCATCCTTTTCTAAAATAACTGCACCTGCCAATGTTAAAAGAATATCTTCAGTTTCTTGAGCGTGGTGCCTGGCTCTTTTAATGATTCCTTTGAGATATGAATGAAGTTGCTCCACGGAATTTAGTTGTACGGGCATATGATCCTCCTTAAAATTTGAAGAAGAATTATTTAATTTTGCCTCGGGTTCTATCTATTCTTTCAGCAAGTTCTACCATTTTTTGAGATAAATCTTCTGGATTACAAATAATCGGATCACTTTTTGTCTCAGGCAACTCATTATGTGCAATGAAGAAGACCATCCTTTCGCCTTGTCTTCCCCAACCAACTAAAAATCTTCTGGATTTTTCAATTTGTTTGGCCATTTATCGTCTCCTTGCTATTAAAAGAGGATATATTTACATTTTGTTATTTGATGTAGGTAATCCAATTTTTGCTCTTACACTTATATAACGTCTCTGCTTTGGTATACGTTTCTTCTCCAACAATTGGTTTAATAGCATTAATACTGCTTTTGCATTTTGAGGTTGCCTGTCCCCGGCCTTCCATTTTTCGACAGCATTAACAGTTACTTCTAATTCATCAGCTATTGCTGCTAGAGTCCAGCCCTTTTCTTGAAGTTCGGCTAGTTTAGTCTGTATTTCATTCATTGATTAAAGTATATATACGATGTATGGTTTTGTCAATCGCAAAGCATGTTAGTTAAAGTATATCAGTTCTATTTATTATTTTCCCTTCTATTTATCTCCATATGTTTTTTTTCGGTTTCATGAAATTGGTTAGCTACATCATCTTTTGTTTTACCAAAAACAGCCCAATTGTCCCCCACTGCTGCCCATCCATTCTTTATTTGTACAATTTTTAAACTTGTTGTCATGCTACTATCCTGCTGGATATTGAATTCCGCCATGAGCTTCAGCGCACAAAGCATCAAATCGGGTCCGGTTTTCTGATGGAGTCATTGTGGAAATCTTATCTTTTGAGTTTTATTCTCAATATGGACTGCACAAATGACCTTATCCGAAAGTTACAAGAAAACCCAATTTTTGCCGAAATATGTGGGTTTAATATGGATGCACCACTACCGAGCCGTTGGACATTTGACCGCTTTATCACTACATTAACCCAACATCCTGAAATCATTGAAAAAATGATTTATAAAGCGGTGGACCAACTGAAAGAACGATTGCCAGAGTTTGGAATCACTGTAGCCGTTGACTCTACCCCGGTCAAAAGTCATTCCAATCCCAAAAAGAGGGAAGTGTCAGATAAAGAAGCTGGTTTTATAGTTAAAGAAAGTATTCCCCATAAAGTGTGGAAATGGGGTGGTCGGCGTCAACTACTTT
>PLNZ01000278.1 GCA_003142915.1 Ignavibacteriales bacterium
ACAGGGAACATTCGATGTAAACTCATGGGCGCCGGATAGCAAAAACCTTGCATTTATTAGTTTCCGTGTTGTGCATAAGTGATAAAATATATTCAGCTTAAAAATATTTTATTAATCTACAAAAGTTTTTATAAATAGTTAAAGGAACTATAAATCTATGTCGAATATAAAATCAGCGCTTAATGGTATTACTCCATATGTATATGGTACTACCAGATTAGGTGATGTTAAAATTCCTCGCCAGGAGAGAATTAAAGTTGCACATGCTGCAATGAATTCAGGTGTATGGTTTCATACATCAAGAATGTACGATGAAGCACTCGAAGTACTCGGAGAAGCTTTTGCTGAAGAACCTGACAAAGTACCAAAACTAATAATTAAAATTGGCTGGGATAATATTAATCAAATAAGAGGTGTAATTAAAGAGAACCTCGATCCACTTGGGTTATCCGGAATGCAGATTGGACAATTATGCTTGGGAGGAGAACTTGCAGATGATTTTGCAAAGGGCGGAGACTGCTATAAAGTTTTCCGGGATTTAAAAGATGAGGGACTTGTTCAAGGTTATGTTGTCGAAGCATTCCCATGGACATCCGAACCCGTTTTAAAAGCTTTGCGCTCCGGTTATACCGAGAACATTATTGACGGATTTACATTTTATCTTAATCCGCTCCAGAGATTTGCATCAAATGCTTTATGGGATGAGATTGTCAAAAGTAAAAAACCTATAGTTGCGCTTCGAACTATATCGGGCGGGCCGGTACACAATTTACGTGACGTTCCGGGATTTGCTTGGAAAGATTATCTGCAGAAACGCGCTGTTGAAATAGCTCCGATATTTGAAAAATCAGGTGTTAAAAACTGGACTGAATTCTGTATCCGTTTTGCTCACAGCTATCCGCTTGTTAAGGCAACTGTTGGATCTACCAGCAAAATTGAAAATCTCGGTGAGTTTCTTAAGTTTCAAAATAATTTTAATCCGCTTCCCGATAATATTGTTAAAGAAATTGAAACTTTGCAATACAAATGGTCCGACGAACTTGATATTCACGCTGAACCCTGGACTATGTAAATGTATTAATGTTAGTATGAATTGATTTTATCTGCGAGATATTCTAATTATAGAATGTCAGAGGAGTTATAATANNAGCAACTTATATATTTCCAACAATCTTTCAATTAATTTCGGATTTATATTATGAAAAAAATCGCTTTTATTCTGAGTCTATTTATGATTATAAGAACTGATTTTGCTCAACCGCAATCCCTTATCCAAAATATTGAAGGTAGAAAAACAATTAGTCTAAATGGCGATTGGCATATCATTATTGATCCGTATGAAACAGGATTTTTTAATTATCGTCTCGATGAAGATCCAAACGGATTTTTCAAAAATGTAAAACCTAAAAACAAATCCGATCGTGTTGAATATGATTTTGATCAGTCTGAAATTCTTAAAGTACCGGGTGATTGGAATTCGCAGAAAGAAAAATTATTTCTCTACGAAGGTACTGTATGGTATAAAAAATCGTTTGACTACAATAAAAAAAATAAGACAAGACTTTATATTTATTTCGGCGCTGTTAATTACGATGCATTGGTCTATATCAATGGCGAAAAACTCGGAGAGCATGTAGGCGGTTTTACCCCCTTTAATTTTGAAATAACAGATAAAGTGAAGGAAGGGGAAAACTTTATTGTTGTTAAGGTTAATAATAAACGTCTACGCGACGGAGTACCTACGGTAAATACCGACTGGTGGAATTACGGCGGGATTACAAGAGATGTGAATCTAATTGAAGTGCCTGAAACTTTTATCCGTGATTATTTTATTCAACTTGCGAAAGGATCAAAAGATAATATTTGTGGGTGGCTTCAATTAGACGGAAATTCTTTGTCGCAAAATGTTAATATTAAAATTCCTGAAGCAGGAATAGATGAGGCTGTTAAAACAGATAAAAACGGCTACACTACTTTCAAAATAAAATCAAAATTAACTTTATGGTCGCCTGAAAATCCAAAACTATACGATATTGTGATTAATTCTTCTTCTGATACGGTAAAAGACAAAATCAGTTTTAGAAGCATCGAGACAAAAGGATCTAAAATAT
This sequence comes from Ignavibacteriales bacterium, assembly GCA_003142915.1. Taxonomy (GTDB): domain Bacteria; phylum Bacteroidota; class Ignavibacteria; order Ignavibacteriales; family Ignavibacteriaceae; genus FEN-1297. The sequence continues at coordinate 2,112 of PLNZ01000278.1, forward strand.
TTCTTAACGGTAAAGAAATATTCCTTCGCGGAATCTCTATCCATGAAGAAGCTCCTATAAGATCAGGAAGAGCATATTCAATCGAAGATGCTCAAATGCTTCTCGGATGGGCGAAAGAATTAGGATGCAATTTTGTCCGTCTTGCTCATTATCCTCATAATGAAAATATGATTCGGCAAGCAGAACAAATGGGAATTTTAGTTTGGTCCGAAATTCCTGTTTATTGGACAATTCTTTGGGATGATGAAAAAGTCTTTGCCAACGCATCCAATCAATTAAATGAGAATATTACAAGAGATAAGAACAGAGCACCGATAATTTTATGGTCTGTTGGAAATGAAACACCGCGAACTGATTCAAGAACGAAATTCATGAAAAAATTAGCGGATCAAGCTCGTGAAATGGATTCAACTAGATTAATTACTGCTGCTACGGAAACTCATTATATTAATCCCAACACAATTATGATTGATGATCCGCTCGGGAAATCTCTCGATGTGCTTGGCTGCAATGAATATATCGGCTGGTATGACGGAACGCCGGCGAAAGCAGATACAATTAATTGGAAAACCGATTACAATAAACCTCTTATTTTTAGCGAATTTGGCGGAGGTGCTAAATACGGTTTTCATGCAGATACAACAACAATCTGGTCGGAAGAATTTCAGGCTAACCTATATAAACATCAAATCAACATGATTAAAAAAATCAGCTTCCTGCAGGGAATGACTCCCTGGATTTTAATGGACTTCCGTTCACCGAAACGATTGCTCCCGGGCATTCAGGATTATTATAATCGTAAAGGTTTAATTACCAATAAAGGTGAAATGAAAATGGCGTTTTATGTATTACAGGATTATTATAATTCATTGAAAAAATAATAAGCTTGTTCAGAAGATTAGAAAAATATCACTAAAATAATTAGAGTTTTTTTATCTAAAAACCGGAAGGTTATATACCATGGGGAAAAGAGATTCAGAAATAT
>PLNZ01000006.1 GCA_003142915.1 Ignavibacteriales bacterium
GACAATTCGGAACGCATTCAACATGTTACAAAAAATTATCTGCGCGATGCACTGGATGCTCTCCTTGCCGGGAAAGACCCCCCTGTGACTCAAACCAAGGCTGTCGGCTGTTCCATCAAATGGGCGGGTAAAGAGGAGCTGGTTAAGGCGTATCTGGAACAGCTGGACGAGGAACCCATGTCGATTTCAAAGGCAGACACAATGGCGTTACGAGAGTTGAAGAAGAATGGCTCCGGAAAATTCCGGCTTGTGAATTTTTGGGCGACGTGGTGCGCCCCTTGCGTCGCTGAGTTTGACCAGTTCGTGACCGTGAACCGGATGTACCGGCACCGCGATTTCGAGCTTGTGACGGTGTCAATCAATGAGCCCGATGAAGAGAACCAGGTACTCGAGTTCCTCAAGAAGAAACATGCCTCAAACCGCAATCTCATTTTCGCTTCGGACAACAGGGATGAGTTGATGAATGCATTTGACCCTCAATGGCAAGGAGCGGTGCCTTACACAGTGCTGCTTGATCCGGAGGGAAATGTTATTTACCGCGAAGTTGGGAGCGTCGACATCCTCGCAGTTAAACGCGCTATTCAGAAAGGGATGAATGAACGCAAGCCGTGGTAATGAAATTAGTTGACGACAATAAGTTCTTCTGGTTTAGCNNTTCGTTGTGTGAAGGATGGTATTGCACTGAAATAAAGTTAAGAGCCGCCGGTATTATACTGGCGGATTTTTGCCGGATATGAACAATTTTCCCAGGTGAGGATGCTCTCTCTGCCAATCTTTTACAGTATTAATTCTTATAATGTATATTAGATGAAATAGAAATATTGATTTGAAAAAGCTTACTGTGTTTTTATCATCATAAAAATGTTGGAGTAGAATATTAAACCGTATTTTAAGTTCGTAAAAATATTAATGATTTTAATTTTTTTCCCATCATTAACGCCTGCGCAGACGCCGGAAATTGTAGGTTACTTTGCAGGGTGGACGGCAGAAAATAATAAATATAATGTCAGAAATATTGAGACATCCGGTTCGGCCGATAAACTGACGGTGATCGATTATGCTTTCTGCGTGCCGCAGCCCGGTGCCGATGGAAGGATCATTCCTGCATTTGCCGATCCGTTTTATGACTATCAACAAATTTTTCCTGCAGAATATAGCATTGACGGCGTAAAAGACGATTCGGCACAAGCATTACGCGGCAATATAAATCAGCTTAAGAAACTTAAGGCGCGACATCCCGGTTTAAAAATACTTATTTCAATCGGAGGATGGGGCAGTTCTACTTATTTTTCCGACGCAGCATTGACTAAAGAGTCGCGTGAATTCTTTGTTAATTCATGCATTAATATGCTCATCAAAGGAAATTTCCCTGCTTTAAACGGGACCGGCGGGAAAGGGGTCGCGGCGGGAATTTTCGACGGGATTGATATCGATTGGGAATTTCCTATTTCCGGCGGCCTCACGGGTATCCACAACAATCCGAAGGATAACGATAATCTTACCCAACTGTTTAAACTCTTCAGAAAAAAACTGGATGAAATTAATCCCGGACTTTTACTTACTGCGGCATTACCGGCGCAGGATTTTAATGTAAAAAATTTCAATGTCGCCGAAGATTCTAATTATCTAACCTGGATCTCCTTGATGACTTATGATTTATATGGCGGATTTGACAACATCACAGGTCATCATACAAATCTTTTTTCTTCTTCAAACGAACCGCAGATACATCCGTCGCAACTTTCACTGGATAAAACCGTTAAGCTTTTCCATGATAAGTATGGTGTCGGTTATGATAAACTTATTGGCGGAGCGGCGTTTTACGGGCGCGGCTGGAGTGAAGTTGATTCCGTAAGCAACGGGTTGTACCGGCCCGGGAATAGTAAGGTCGGAGGATATGATCTTTACCGCTATCTGGTAAATCTGAAGAACGAGGGTTTTAAATTATACTGGGATAAAAACGCTCTGGCAAACTGGCTCTATAACCCGGAGAAGAAAATATTCTGGTCCTTCGATACTCCACAATCCATTGCCCTAAAAACACGATATTGTAAAGAACATCATCTACGCGGGATGATGTTCTGGGAACTTTCAGGAGACGATGATAAAGGAACATTGATAAATGCAATTTACACAATGAACATGCCCGGTATCCGGGTCAATAAATCAAATAAGCAAAAAGAGGAAGTCTCATTTGCCATTGTTAAACCAACAGAAGGTGACTATTATATTGAAGGCTCTGATGTAGTTATAAATAGCATCGTTAATACTCCGAACAGTTCAATTGTTAAGATCGAATTTTTTGTCGATAACAAACCAATTGGTTTTGCTGTCGGCGGATCGTTTGACTGGGCTTGGTTTAATGCTTCCCGCGGCGAGCACATGATAAAAGCAACAGCGGAAGACGTTTGGGGAGGAGTGAGTGAATCTGTCCCAATAAAAATTTATGTCCAAAGTACGGATAAATGTTCAAGATTATGGCAGTCCGGGAAAACATACAATGTTGAAGAGCAGGTAATCTATAACGGGAAAATATTTGTCTGTACTAAAATGCACAGGTATTCGTATGGTGCAAATTCTCCAGGATCAGGAACCGAATACTGGAAACCGCTTCAGGGAGTTGATTAGACAGGCGGGAAATTTAGGCGCTTATAACGTTATTATAGGAAAATAATTGAAACACCTATACCTAAGTACTTCACTATTAAATTCCGGCAAACCTGATTAAGAACGCGCCGGTATTGTAAATGTGAAATCAATTTACTAAAATTTTATAAATCCGGTTACTGTTATGAACGCAATGCCGTTAATTATTATTACCGTTGTATTCTTTGCATTGGCTTACCGTTTCTATTTGAAATTTATTGCGGCAAAAGTTGCAGTTCTTAACGACTCTCGGCCCACCCCTTCGCAAAGACTTTACGACGGTCAGAATTATTATCCGACAAGCAAATGGATTCTCTTCGGTCATCATTTTGCCGCTATAGCAGGTGCGGGACCGCTGGTTGGTCCGGTCCTTGCCGCACAGTTCGGCTTTTTCCCGGGATATTTATGGATGCTGTTGGGGGCAGTCCTTGCGGGCGCTGTGCATGACTTTATCATACTTACAGCGTCTGTAAGGTATGATGGAAAATCAATTGCCCAAATCGCAAAAGCAGAAATAGGGAAACTAAGCGGTTTTACTACAAGCATATCCATAATGATAATTCTAATCATCTCACTTGCCGGTCTGGGACTTGTTGTTGTCAATGCTCTTGCCGAAAGTTCATGGGGAACCTTTACTATTGCTGCAACTATACCAATATCCATAATTATGGGATTCTGGATGTTCAAAATACGCAAAGGAAAAACCGTAGAAGCAACTCTGTTCGGCGTAATTGTTCTATCATTGTGTGTCATTCTCGGCAGATATATTCCCGGTTCTCCAATAGCATTCTGGTTTACATTCGATCATAAAACTCTTACAATCCTCCTGGCAGGATATGGATTTTTTGCCTCAGCCCTTCCCGTCTGGATGCTCTTATCGCCAAGGGATTATTTAAGTTCTATTATGAAGATTTCCGTAATAGCCCTTTTGGCAATTGGAATTATTGTTGTGGCTCCGGAACTAAAGATGCCCGCTTTTACTAAATTTGTACACGGTGGAGGACCGATAATTCCGGGCACATTATTTCCATACTTGTTCATAACTATCGCGTGCGGTGCAATATCAGGGTTTCATTCTCTCGTTAGTTCGGGCACTACTCCCAAAATGATTATGAGGGAATCGGATATTAAAGCAATTGCTGCTGGCTCTATGCTCATAGAAGGGACCGTGAGTATTTTAGCTCTAATTGCCGCTTCAAGCATGTTTCCACTCGATTATTTTCAAATAAACGTTTCACCTGAAAAATTTTTAAGCATCTTGCCGCAGCTTCATTCTATGGGATTTTATACGTCGGATCTGCAAAATTTGGCAGCTGCGGTCGGAGAAAAAATTGCAGGACGCACAGGCGGCGCAGTCTCGCTCGCAGTTGGTATGGCGCAAATATTCTCGTCAATACCGGGGCTCAAATCTCTTATGTCGTACTGGTATCACTTTGCAATTATGTTCGAAGCTATGTTTATATTAACCACAATTGACGCAGGGACAAGAATTGCTCGTTTCGTATTGCAGGAATCAATAGGAAAGGTGTACAAACCGTTCGGAAGAGCAAACTGGCTCCCGGGTAATCTTATCTCAAGTTTATTTGTAGTTCTTACTTGGGGATATTTTAT
>PLNZ01000039.1 GCA_003142915.1 Ignavibacteriales bacterium
GGCTTTTTATAGGCGTTGTCATCACCGCGTATGGCAAGTATATTTTCAATTTCAAGATATCTTAGTTCGATAAGAAAATCTTCCGTTTCCTCACGGGTGAATCCGTGTGTTAGTATATGCGGTACGGTATCTATATTATATTTATGCTGGATAAGAGCACAGATTCCAAGTGTACCCGGTCTCTTCCTTTTTATTTTCTTTTGTATTCCGGTTGTAGTTTCTTCATAAACCACTTCTGCAGCATGACTGGTAATATCTATGAAAGGGGGTTTGAATTTCAATAGATCTTCAATAATTGAAAAAAGTCTTTTTATATCACCACCGCGCATGGGAGGAATTAACTCAAAACTAATTAAAGGTCTGTCGGCTTGCTTTAAGTGCTCTGTAACTTTCATGCATTGTCTTTAATTTTTTAATTAACAAATTTAACATATTAGTCATTAAACTACATACAATATGCAAAATTGATTCACAAATATTTCTTAATGTGAGTTTAGAATTAAAAGTTTATTCAATGTGTTCCCGATAGAGAAGAAACCACGCCAATTGTAACCTTTAGCCACTGTTGCATACAAAAGCTATTTTTGTTTTGTTAAATATAAACAAAGAGTTATTACACAAAATATTATTATGTGCAGATTAATTTGCTATTTACCGATTAGTTAATCAAATTATCACAGACAAATTTTAAAGCTAATTTATTCCAATAAAACTTTTACTATTTTACAAAAAATTATTTTAAAAGGGAAAGTTATGCAGATAGGAATTGTCGGCCTGCCGTTTTCAGGAAAGTCGACTTTATTTCAGACGATCACCCGGACACATCTTGATCAATTTCAATTAGCAAAATCCGAAGCACATCGAACCGTTATCAAAGTACCCGATGAAAGACTTGATAATCTTACAGAAATATTCAAACCGCAAAAAGAGACAAATGCATCAATAGAATTTGTGGATGTAGTCGGTCTGCAAAAGGGAGATTCAGGTTCTGCCCAGTTTACAGGAAATTTTCTTTCCACCGTAAAAACAAATGATGCTCTAATACAGGTAGTTCATCTTTTTGAAAATGAATCTGCTCCGCACCCTTCAGGATCAATAGACATGATGCGAGATGTTAATACTTTTGAAACTGAATTTATTTTGTCTGATTTAACAATAATTGAGAAAAGGATTGAAAGTCTTAAAAAACAAATTTTAAAAATCCATGATGACCACTTGAAACACGAGCTTATCTTGCTTGAAAAGTGCGCGGAATTTCTTCAGGAAGAAAAGCCCCTTAGAGAAGTTGAGCTTACTAAAGATGAACAACACGTATTAAAGACTTATCAACTGCTCACAATTAAACCAATGCTTATTGCATTAAATTTGGACGAAAATCATACAGGAGGGATAGAAAAACTTATTGATGCACTTGTAAAAACAAAGGTCGGGAAAAACACAAAAGTCCTTCATTTCTTCGGTGAAATTGAACTTGAAATGTCCGATTTGGATGAAGCAGATACAAAAGTATTTATGGAGGAGTATGGAATTAAAGAATCTGCATTGGACAGCATAATAAGAGAAGCCTATAATCTACTCGGTTTACAGTGTTTTTTCACCGTTGGAGAAGATGAATGCCGTGCTTGGACTATCCACAAAGGAATGAATGTACAGGAAGCTGCCGGTGTTATTCATTCGGATTTCTATAGTAAATTCATCCGCGCGGAAGTAACTCATTATAATGACTTTGTTACACACGGCTCTTTTGCAAAAGCCAAAGAACATGGCGCTTGGAGACTTGAAGGTAAAGAATACATTGTTAAAGACGGCGATATTATTTCCGTAAGACATAATTAGAAAGTTCAAAGGATAAAGTTCAAAGTAAAAAAAATCAAATTATTATTTTAAACTTTGAGCTTCTTTCCTCACATTAGTTTCAGAACCATTAACGCTACGGCAATATAAGGCGTAACCGTTGCAATGGTTCCCCAAACATTCCACTTTCTCGATAAAGATAAATACAAATCCCACGAAAATTTTTCTTCACTACTTGCCAGCTCAAAAATCTGCTTCTGCAATGGGACAACTTTGGTCATGAAAACAAATGCAGAAATTATCAGCATTACTATACTCCAAAGTATCCAGGGAGTTTCCACTAAAGAAAGATTCCCTTGCATAGCAACTCCTACACCAAAGATAAAAAGGGCTATAGCAGAAGGCATTGTAAAGACTCTGTCGGCTTTAATAAGATTTTTAAAGATTTCGACAATCTTTAACCGGTCCGTTGACTTGTCTGCCTGTAATTTCCAGAATGCACCTACGGTGATATTCCCAAGAAATAATATTACTGCAAGTATGTGAAGAAGTTTCCAGATGGAATAAATCATTAAAATCGGCTCCTTGAAAATTNNATTTGTATTACAAAATTCATTTACCGTCCGCTGGCCGAATTATTTAACTGATTTTTGTTTGATTGTTGAGAACGCCAGTTCTTAAATTTACGGACTCTCGCCTCAACATAGGCATACTTATGCCAGTTTTGCTTGTTCTGTAAACCCATTCGGCCAGCACATTGTCTTATAGACTGAACTGTTCTTCCAAAATATATCCCAATTTCTTCTGCTGTTTCAGAAGCGTAATGTTGGCGTAGACACCCCTTATCATTTTCTGTCCATAGGCGGCTGGGAGATTTTCGTCGTAATCCTTTACGGTTTGCATAGGTTTCCCAATGTCTGATCCCTTCCCGGGTAATACTAAGCGTTATTGTTTTCGATATGACGGATTAAATAGCACGGTTAAGATGCTTAGAAACGTGTTTTGCACCCTGCCTCGGATAACTCTTGCCAAGATACTTAATCTCCTCTCTCGTCCAAAATCTCTTACTCATATTAATCTCACAGAGTTGAAGAATAATATTTATTGGTGTTAATATAGGAATAAATTTTTAATTTTTTTACTCCCTTATAGTTCCTCTCCGAGTTTAATAGTTTCTTTAACTAAAACCTCAAAATCTTCTTTCCGGCTCCTATGATTTGTAATAGCTACACGAATAGAATATTTACCGTTTAATATTGTATAAGATGGAGAAGCAATGCCTCTTTCCTGCAGATTCATTAAAATCTCTTTATTCAATGTATTCAATTGATCACAGGATAATCCCGGTTTTATATAACGGTAACAAACAATATTCATTGTTACCGGAGTCAATAATTCAAGCTCTTGCCGCTCCTTTATCAACTCCTCTAAATAAAAAGCCTGCGCTATATTCTGATGTATCAAAGTAACATATTTTTTTAAGCCATGCTCTTTTAAGGACATCCAGACTTTCAGCGCCTTGAATCCCCGTGACAGTTCCATTCCATAATTATTTATAGGTTCAGGTCCGGATGCCAATCCTCTTTCGTGATGTAGTAAATAATCAGGTATAACGGCAAAAGCGCTCCTGTGTGCATCTGGGTTTTTTATTAATGTACATCCTACTTCATAAGGCATATACATCCATTTATGCAGATCAAATGCAACGCTGTCGGCTTGTTCAATTGCTTTAAGTTCTTTCGCATATTCAGGAGCTAATTTTGCTAATGCACCGAATGCGCCAAGGATATGAAACCATAAATTATATTGCCTGCAGATTTCATAGATAGAATCCAAATCATCAATAGCTCCGGTATTGACTGTTCCTGCATTTCCTATTATACAAAACGGATAATATCCTTCCGATAAATCAATTTCGATCGTTCTTTTAAGTTCCTCAATATTAATCCGAAAATCATCATCAACAGCAATTTTTCTAACACCATTTGTACCGATCCCTATTACTTCGGCAGCTTTCTGAATACAGCTATGCGTCTCGGTAGAACAATATAATACCATAGGTGAGTCAACAGCCCGTATACCCTCTTTCCTTATGTTTTTACCCTCTAAATTATTTCTGGCAACTATTAATGCAGTAATATTTGCTATAGAACCCCCACTTACAAGTATCCCGGTGGCTGATTTTGGATAATTCAGCATTTGTTTGCACCATTGAATCACCTGCCTGTCTATGTACATCGCAGCGTGATCGCCTATTGTAACGTTAGCATTCATTGCTGAAGCAAGCATGTCCGCCAAAACTCCAAATGGAGTTCCATTCCCTTCTACCCAGGACCAATGGCGTGGATGAACATTTCCCTTGTTATATGGTAAAATGAACTCTTTAAACTCCCGGCAAATTTCTTCAATATTCTGTGGATCTAACGGGATATCATTATCATAAAAGTTTTTCACACGGTCCGGGATTTTTTTCCATACTGGCTGCTTACGGATATTTTGCAAATAATCCATCATATCGTCGATCATACGGTGCCCTAATTCTCTCATTTCCGACCAGTTTTTCGGATCGAGAGTATTTTCGTTTTTCAAAAGTTCTTTAGAGTCTTTCATATTTCCTTTAACATTAATTCATATTTAAAATTAATTTTCCCAATTTGATTATAATGCTCCCTTAATTTTTTGAAGCCTGATTTTTCATAAAACCTTGTAGCCCTCGCGTTTGTATGCAATATTACCAACCACACAATCGATCCTGCTGTTAATTCTTCACTTGCCATTATATATATCGATTCAATTAAAGCTTTGATTTTTCCCAGCCGATAATAACTGCTTTACGTGCTGCTCCCCAATGATATTGTCCCACCAGACCCTCACGACGTATCACCCTATGGCATGGAATAACATAAGCAACAGGGTTGTTTCCTATGGCAGAACTTACAGCCCTAACAGCGCCAGGGTTTTTAATGATATTAGAAATTGTTTGGTAATTTGTGACGCTTCCAAATGGAATTTTTAAAAGTGCTTCCCAAACTTTAACCTGAAACTTCGTGCCGCGGACAAGAAGTTTTAAATTTTTCTTTGTTGATGTATCAAAAATAATTTCCGAATATTCTTTCGTCCGTTTCTGGTTATTTCGAATGGTTGCATTTTCCCATTCCTGAAGCAACCCATCAAGTGAATTATCAGAATCATCTTCAATAAAATTTATTGAGCATATTCCCCTTTCGGTAACAGCAATAAGACAACTACCAAACGGGGTATTGTGAACACCGTAATCAATTGAGATACCCTTCCCTCTTGTTTTGTATTCATTTGGTGTTACAGCTTCAATATTTACGAATAAGTCATATACTCTTGATTGGGCGGATAATCCCACATTGTTTGCAGCATCAATTAAATTTTTTGATTTCGTCAATTCTTTTTTTAATTCTTCAATCGTTAAAAACTGTAAAAACTTTTTAGGGCTTATACCTGCCCATTCAGTAAATATACGTTGAAAATGAAACTCACTAACATTTACATGCTTCGCCATATCTTTCAAAGATGGCTGTAATTTATAATTTTGGGCAATATATTGTATTGCTTTTTCTATTCTATTATAATTAATATTTGAAATCATATTAACCTCAATTAATCTATTCAAATATCGGCAGCATACAAACGAAGAACAACCCGAAACTTGCTGATTTAATGCTGAGATAATTTAAGAGCGTTTCAATTTTAATTTTACAGCAGCAGCAATTACTGCTCATAAGGACACATAAAAAAACCCCGATTGAAAAACCGGGGTTTATAAATTAAAATTTGGCAGCTACCTACTCTCCCACACACCTGCGCATGCAGTACCATCGGCGTACAGGGGCTTAACTTCTCTGTTCGGAATGGGAAGAGGTGTAACACCCTGGCTATAACCACCAAAATTTAAACTCAATTTAATTCCGAAAGTTTCGGAATAATTAAAAATAAAATGAAAGAAAGAAAGAGTGAGCCCGAACAGAGTAAAAATATAAGATCGGTCACAACTGTGTATAAAAATTAAATGGTTAAGCCTCACGACTTATTAGTACTGCTTGGCTGAATTCTTTACAGAACTTACACCTACAGCCTATCAACCTCGTCATCTCCGAGGAGTCTTTAGTTACTTACGTAAGGGATACCTAATCTTGAAGCGTGCTTCGTGCTTAGATGCTTTCAGCGCTTATCACAACCGTACATAGCTACCCAACGATACCGCTGGCGCGATAATTGGTACACTAGAGGTACGTTCACTTCGGTCCTCTCGTACTAGAAGCGACCCTTCTCAAGTATCCTGCGCCCGCATAGGATAGGGACCGAACTGTCTCACGACGTTCTGAACCCAGCTCACGTACCGCTTTAATTGGCGAACAGCCAAACCCTTGGGACCTTCTTCAGCCCCAGGATGCGATGAGCCGACATCGAGGTGCCAAACCTTACCGTCGATATGAACTCTTGGGTAAGATCAGCCTGTTATCCCCGGCGTACCTTTTATCC
>PLNZ01000358.1 GCA_003142915.1 Ignavibacteriales bacterium
TATTACCGCTTATTTGATTTACCTGAAGATCCGTGTTCTGTTGTTTTATGACCTCTTCAAGATATGTCCTGCAAAACAATGAAAAGGGTATCCCGGGATAACACAACCCGGTTTTCTCCCGTAAAGTCAGTATTCCGCACCGAAGATCGTAAACAGGCCGTAGATATACTAAGGGTAATAGAGTAGAATAAACAGGACTTTCAAATAAACAAACACACTCAACCATATTTAAAAACTCCTTTCATATAACATAATTTATGAGAAGTTATGCTGCAAAATAATCTATTAAAAACAATTAAACCTCTTTATTATTACGATAATATCCGGTTTAACTCAATAATTGAAAAATCATTTTCCAAAAACACAACCGGTATAAATCTCGAAGAATAATTCAATTTAAAAGAGACTCAGGGTCTAAATTTACCGCTTCGATCTCTTTGAAATATTTCACAGTTCCGACTTTCAATTCATAAGTAGCCTGCTCATCACAAACAATTATGCCCTTAGGATCAAGCTGTAAGGCGCTAACTGTCCACATATGATTTACTCCTTCTTCAACAACCTTTGCCAGAGCCCTGGCTTTATTTAATCCGTTGATAATTATAAGTATTTCTTCTGCGTCCAGAACAGTTTTAACCCCAACCGTCAATGCCGTTTTTGGTACTTTGTTAATATCATTATCGAAAAATCTTGAGTTTGCAATAATTGTATCCATTGTTAAAGTCTTTACTCTCGTTAATGAGCCAAGAGAGGAACAGGGTTCGTTAAAAGCAATATGCCCGTCAGGGCCAATCCCACCGACAAATAAATTGATACCGCCTGCATTCTTTATTTTCTTTTCATAATCTTCGCATACTTTCTCTAAGTCTTTTGCATTACCGTTAAGTATGTTTACATATTTCTTATCGATATCAATATGGCTGAAGAAATTATTCCACATAAAAGAATGATAGCTTTCCGGATGGTCTTCAGGGAGCCCGACGTACTCATCCATGTTAAAAGTGGTTACATTCTTGAAAGTCACAATTCCTTTTTTATTCAGCTTTATTAATTCTTTGTACATTCCAATAGGAGAAGAACCGGTTGGAAGCCCCAAGACAAATCGTTTTTCTTGCGTAGGCTTGAATTTATTTATTTTCGATGCCACATAATTTGCTGCCCACCTGGAAACCATTTCATATGTTGGTTGAATAATAAGTCTCATATATACCTTTCATAGATTAAGTTAATTTTCAATGTAGGGCTTAATTATTTCCCCACATCATTATAATAAAGAGCTGCTGCACCAAGTACAGCAACATTTTCGATTTCCGATACTTCAATTTTTAAATTATTTACGGAATTCGAAAAAGAGAAACCGCTAATTGATTTATACATTTCTGCTTCAAAATATTCAAAAGATTTGCTAATAGAACCACCCAGGATAATAATTTCCGGATCAAGCGTGTACATAATAATTTTAATTACTTCGCCAAGATTTGCTCCAAACATGGAAAATATGCTAAGGGCTTCCGGCTCGTTTTTTTTAGCCCTCAGGAATACTTTTTCCCCTGTTGTATTGAATTCATCCGCAAAAAAATGTCCGCTGCAGAAATATTCAAAGTTTTTATTTTTGTATTGAATCATTCCAAACTCGCCGGCGCCGCAGTTCTTGCCTTCATACAATTCTTCATTAATTATTATGCCCGCACCTAACCCGGTACCGATAATTAACCCGATGATATTTTTATAATTTTTTGCTTTGCCAAAATATTTTTCGCCGGTTGCAAAACAATTTGCATCATTATTTATATAAACCGGGATATTGAATTTCTCTCTTAACAAATCCCGTAAATGAATTTTCTTCCATGAAGGAATATTTTGTACATCGTAAACGATTCCTTTTTCCACGTTCACAATGCTCGGAACACCAACGCCAATCCCTAAAATTTCATAATCAGAAAAGCGATTAATTAAGTTATAAATATCATTTAATACATCATCCGCAGCGCCGTTTTTACTTATTGGTATCGATTCAACTTTTAACAAAGCATTATTTTCAACCAGTCCTGCGCGAACATAAGTGCCTCCCAGGTCAATGCCTAAAATGCCCATTTGATTTTCCTATTTATTCAAGTAGTATATTTAAATTTTATTTGTTTACAGTTGTAAAATTTACATTTTTTATTTTAATAGTTTTATTGGTGATGATGGGTTTAGCCCAAACGCCAATAGTGAACAAATATCCTAAGGTTAAATAGATAAAAAGCATGCCGTTTCTTAAACCGAACATATCTCCCAGCCAACCAATAATTAATTGAATTATTGCACCCCCGATTATTGCTGTACAAAGAATTCCCGCAAAGGAACCCTGGTGGCTTTCAATAGAATTTAGCCCTAATGAAAAAACTATTGACCACATAACCGACAAGGAAAATCCTACCATCGGGAAAGCAACCAACGCCACCTTCCCTGAGCCGAATAATGCGAACGATAAAAACATTGCCGCCGAAACAACTGCTGCTGATAATATTTTTCTGCTGTCAAAAAGCTTAAGTAAAGCCAAACCGATTAAGCATCCTATGGACATCATTCCCCAGAACCATCCAACAGTAGCTGCACCGACCGTTAAAGGATCGTAATTGTGATAGGTATAAAGAAATTTAGATAACCAATACGATACCCCCTGTTCTGTTCCTACATAAGCAAATATTCCTATGGAGTAAAGGATTACTGTTTTTTGATTGAATAAATTCTTATAGACCTCCCACGAACCTGCTTTTTCATCATCTTTTCTTTCAACCAATGGGAAGTTTGTAAATGAAATAATTATGACCATTACTAAAGTTATTGCTGCAAATGCCCAATACAACGAAGTCCATGGAAGGCTTTGCGGAACCAGGTGTGAAAAAACCGATTGCACAAAATTTGAATTATTTTTTTGCCGGAGGCTTGTAACAAGGTAGGTTAAAAACAACGGGGAAATAAAAGATGCTCCGCCAAAAACTAATTGCGCCGCAACCGAATTAAAAGCAAAATGCTCTTCACCGCCGGAAACCCTTAAAAGCGGGTTGATCGCTACCTGAAGCATTGCCATTCCGGTACCCATCAAAAACAGCGATATTATAAAAACCTGGTAGAAAGGAAATACTGAAAAAATTAACGCACCTGAAAATGCCACTGCAAATGCAGAAAACATAATTATTTTTTCTTTATACTTTTCAACAAGCATTCCTGCCGGAATTGACATTATCCCATAAGCAATAAAAAATGCAAAAGGAAGAAGCGCCGAAAGAGTTAGACTTAATTTGAAGCTTTGTATAATATCAGGATTTAGCGCTCCCAATATCCTCGTTATAAAAGATATGACAAAAAACGTCAAAAATATTAAACCAACGATATAATGTTTTCTTCTCATCTTAATTAAATATTTTAGATTATAAAGACCATAAGGCGAATTATTTTATATTCCATCCCGATACTAGTAAAACGGGCTGCTTTCCATTCAAACCATCATTAGAGAAATACCCTTTAATTATTCTCTTTTCTCCCGGAAGCATTGAGAAATAATTGTCTTCCCATAATATGGGCAATACGGATTCACCATTTTTTCCTTTAATAACCGAGAGCACTATTTGGAAAGCTAATTTGCCGGTTCGATTAATCAGTTTTATTTTTACCTCATCTTTTCCTCTTGAGCTAATAAACTTTGAGTTTACGGCTAAGTGAACTTTTTCTAATTTGTTTAGGTCAGTTAAATCAGCATAATCTTTAGTCGGTGTTAACATCCATGTTGTCTTTGCGGTATCAAGAATATCGGGTTTTGCCGACAGACTATAGAAATTAGAGCTCACATTTTTTCTTCCGCTAAAAAGTTTTAAATCCAGGAAATATGTTTTGTTTAAATTGCTGATTACCGGCAATTGTAAAATTTTAATTACTTGGTCTGCAGGAAGATCAAAAGAAATATTTTTAGAAAATCTTTCGGATAAATCAAAATTTATTACGCGTATTTTTGCAGTTAAATTACTTTGAGAAAGAAGCGTATTATTAACAGCAATTATTTCACCCTCACTATAATCATATAAGATATGGATAGATTCACAGGCTTTCATTGTTCCAAAAAACGCGCCTCCCGGCATTAAGTAATAATCATATAATTGCCACCAGAGCTTGGGCCAAGCAGAGTTTAACATCCAATGGATCACCCCTGTCGCCGAATATTTATTTGCTTCATGCGCTTCAAACATTGCCCGGCTGTTCTCGTAATTTATATACTGTGCTTTGGTACAATATTCCTCTAAACCATCCGGTTTACCCAAACGCTTAAATAAGGCATCATTATAATTTTTCAAATTGCCGAACGCATTTTTTCCGCAATGAAAATTCCAAATGGTGTCTATCGGCCAAAAATGGTTCGCCGGAATCATTTTTTTAATACTTTCAATTGGAGGGACTTCGGCGCCCGGTCCGACTTCTGTATTAAATCCAAAGGCGCCGCCTTTATTTTTATCAATCCACCAATAAACCGGAGGAACGTAATCATAAGGCCCCCGCATTTTCACACCTGTTTTCCCGGTTATGGAACTGGTATGTTCGGCAGCTGAGGCTATAAAGGGCCTNNTTCTTGAAGTATTGCTTGATATTTATTCTCAAGTTCCGGACGCGGAGTCAGGTCGCTCCCATATAGCCAGACAAAAATGCTTGGATGATTCCTTAACCATTTAATCTGGTCCTGCCATGATTGTGAAATTAAATCCATTTCTTGCGGATTTTTAATTGCTCCATAATCATCAGCAGGCTTTCCAATATAATCTGCCCATTCCCATTGGCAGCTCCAGCCTGCCATTATTAAGATACCGTTTTTATCACATAGGTTATAAAGATCGCTGCTTGTTCCCCAAATTCCCTCGAGACGAATTGCATTCAGGCCCATTAACTTTATGTACTCAATTTGAGCTTTAAGATTCTTGTTGCCATTATTCAAGAACAAATTATCTACCCAGCCGCCTCCAAGTATTAAAATTTTCTTCCCGTTTAATTTATAGCCCCGGTATCCTTCTTCATTTACATAATCGGAAATTTCACGGATTCCGAACGATGTTTCTTTTGCATCGGATATTTTTCCATTTATTTTAAAATTCAACTTTAACTTATAAAGTTCCGGCTCACCAAGGCGGTAGGTCCACCATAATCGAGGATTTTTTNNTTTTTTATTTTAAGTTGAGGAAAATCTTTTGGGTTAAATGTTATTACTTTCCTTTCAGCGGGTCCCAAATAAATTTTTTTAGAGAATTTTATTTTTTCGATTTCACCAATTAAAATTCCCGAAACATCTTTATTGCTATTATTCAACAATTCAACCAATATTGTGAGTTCTGCACTCTTTAAAGTTTCCGGATTTATTTTACTTTGAATAAACGGATAATTTATTGATACATCACCGCTAATCAGTAATTTAACATTTCTCCAAATTCCCATGTTGCAATCCGGCGGATTAGGATTCCAATCGACAAAACCAATGGACGGTTCACCGGGTTTTGGAGGGAAAACTTCAACAGCTAATATGTTTTTCCCTTCTTGCTTAATAATACCGGATACATCAAATTCGAACATACGGTAAACTCCTTGAATACTATCGGAGTTTGCAATTTGCTTACCGTTTAGCCATATATTTGCGCGGTAATTAATACCTTCAAATTTTAATTTTATTGTTTTTCTATTTCCGTCTTTCGGGAGAATAAACCCGGTTCTATACCACCATGACTTTTCAAATTGTTTTGCAGAAATATTTTTTAGGTTATCCCCTATAAAAACATTTTTGTAGATATTATCATTAACCAATGTTCCCATAACAGTTGAAGGAACCGCAGCGCAGTACCATTTACGTGCGGAATATTTTGATGTTGATATCAAGGAACCATCGGCTTGAACTTTTTCCGAAGATTGAATGAACCAATTTTTATTTAATTGATATATATATTCCATAGTATTTTTCTGGGAATAAATTCTAACCGTACAAATCGTCAGGTATAAAATAAAAAAAATATTTATTATGAGTTTTATTTGTCTGAAATTGTTCATACCAGTGTCATATCATATTCTAACGGGCTTTGCAAATAATGAGACAAGAAATATTGCACTCATACGTTAATAAATATTAATGGTTACTTCCTTAGAAGTTTTTCTATTTCCGTTTTCATCGATAGCAGTGGCTTTTATTTTATGGCGGCCCCTTGGTATATTAAACCATACCCAATCAAAGGGAGCCTTTGTATCATATCCCAGAAAAACATTATCACCAAAAAAATCAACTTTTATTACTGAATTTCCTTTATCAATTTCGCTTGTATTAATAATTATATTGGAGCCTGTTGAAAAAGTATCAGCGATTTTAGGCTGCGTTATTTTAATTGATGGATAACTTTTACCGGGATGAGTTTTATTAATTTTAATATCCTGCATATTGCGGGTATAAATAGTATGCACAAGAGTACCTATAGAATCATCTTCACTTATCTCCCAGAACATAATTCCGCGAAGATTGTATGCAACTACATAACGTGATTTCAAAGCAATTGATTTCTGATCATCGAAAGTCCAAAATATTTTTTTCCCCGGATTATATAACCATGGCGCCATGGCCAAACAGTCCCAATTGTATTTATAACCATTTGATTCAAGCATACAAAGATTTGTAAAATTACCGGGATTATTTTCTAAAGCTCCGGCAGAATCTGTTCCGGTTTGATATAAACCATTATTAGTGGAATCAACATTGAACCAACACTTCCCGTAAAAAGCTGCGCCGGGAACAAGCTTTTTACTGTTCACCCCCAATGAATCAATAAAATATTTTACTGTTTTATTAAAAGAAAGCTTAGCTCCGTTATCCGTAGTATCATTTGGAGATGAAAGAAGGTTGGTGTGATGAGCAGTTGCCTTATCCCAGTTGCCGTGAAAATCATATGTCATTAAGTTAAACCAGTCTAAATATTTCTGAATGTTCTTTATGTCAAAATTATCCAAATTTGGTTTGTCGGCAGCTACTGCGGCTGTTAAAATTAATTCCGGATTTATTTCATCTAATTTTTCCCTGAACAATGCCAACAGCTTCGTTAAATTTTCTTTATCGTTTGCATTATTATGAGTTCCCTCCGAACCCCCTTTAACAGGAAATTCCCAATCAATATCAAACCCGTCAAAAATACCTGCAGCGATTCCTTTTCTACTGCCTGTACTATTTTTAGAAAGGTTCCCGAGTATAAACTTATTAATGCAATCATCGACAAATATATTCCTTGATTCGGCAGTAAGCGCAGCATCGGAATAAAATGTTGAACCACCCCATCCTCCAATAGATAATAAAACTTTTAAATTGGGATATTCTGCTTTTAATTTTTTCAATTGGTTAAATTGACCTTTTAAAGGCCGGGTTGAATCATCCGGAATTCCGTCAATACTCATATCTGCCGAATAAGACTGCTGGTAATCTACGTTAGGGTTCAAATGCTTTAACACAATATTCTTAGCAGAGTCAGGAGCTGGTACAGCAAACGCATAAATCAATACCGTTATTTTATCAGCCGAGCCGGATATCTTTAAATTCTTCACTAAATAATTCTGATGCAGAGCTCCCCATGAGGGATAATATGCAACAATCTCTCTCTTCTGCCCTATCAAGTATATTTGAGATGAAAATATTATCAGTAAAAAGATTTTAATGAACTTAATAGACATAAATCCTCATTTAGATCTGATTAATAATTTACTTCCCCATTATAACTTCAACTTCGTTCACAGTACCTGCGCCTTGAATTGGAATAACACCATTTACGTGTTCTCCGTTTAGTAAAATTGATTTAACTCCTTTTTCAATTCCTTCGGGATTTTTTACTTTGATATTATAAATTGCATTGCGCCATTTTCTTACAACCTCGAAGCCGTTCCAATTTGAAGGAATACAGGGATCAATTTCCAATCCTTTATAAGTAGGACGAATTCCAAGAATATATTTTGTTACTGCGATATAAAACCATGCTGCAGTCCCCGTAAGCCAGGGATGCCTTGCTCTTCCATATGCAGTATGATCTTTTCCCATTATAAATTGGCAATAAGAATATGGTTCAGCCTGTCTGATTTCAATTATATCATTTTGGTTATAAGGTAATATTGCATCATAAAATTTCATGGCGATATTACCGTGGCCTAATTTACATTCAGCAATTACCGCCCAGGGATTAGGATGACTAAATATTGAAGCGTTCTCTTTGATGCCTTTATAAACGCGTGTTATATAGCCTATATCGTCATTTGGTTTTGAATAAGCAGGCAGAACTAAATGAATTCCATATTGAGAATATAAATTCTTATCAACTGCATCCATACACTTCTCAGCGCGTTCATCCGAAGCTACGCTGGAATAAATCGCCCAACTTTGAGAATTCAAAAATATTTTTCCTTCTTCGCTTTGGTTAGTACCAATTTTAATTCCTTTTTTTGTAAATCCTCTTATATACCATTCGCCATCCCAAAGTTCTTTTTCGCAAGCTTCTTTTACTCCGGCAGCCATCTGTAAATATTTTTTTACATCATCTACCCTACCTAATTGTTCTGCCGATTCAATAAAAATTTTAATCGCCCAATAATGCATAAAGGAAACCATTGCGCTTTCGCCGCCGCCAAGATTTAGACAATCATTCCAATCTGCGCGCAAGCCCTGACAAATGCCGTTTGCACCAACATATTTAGCTGAAAAGTCTAATATTTTCTTTATGTGTTCGTAGACAGTTCCTTCACCGCCGTCGGCATAAGGGATTATCTGATCAAAAAATTCTAATTCGCCGTTCTCAACAACCCATTCACAAATAGAAGCCACAAGCCAGAGGGCATCATCCGAGCAAACATCATCCATCCCGTGAACAATTTCGGCAATGCTTGGCGTTGGAACAACGGTTGGAAGTTTTACACCGGGAAGTTTATTTTCTGCCGGTTCAAAAACTTCAGGATCAAATAAGTGCAAGCCGTATCCCATGCTTGTATGCCCTTTAAGCAATTGGACTATACGGTATTTTGTTTTTTCAGGATTGCTATGAACTACTCCCATTACGTCTTGAGAAGTGTCCCGGTAACCAAGTCCAACTCTTCCTCCGACTTCAATGAATGAACCAAAGCGTGACCATACTACACAGGTTTCAGCCTGATATAGCGTCCATATATTAATCATTGAATTCAAACCTTGATGCGGAGTTTTACATTGGAATATTGAGGTTTTTTTATGCCAATATTTTTTTAATTCTTCAAAGGCGTTATCGACGGTCTTTAAATCAGAATATTTTTGCTTAATTGCTTTCCCTTTTTTTTCCCGTGAGCCTACTCCCAACATAAATATCAAACGCGTTTTTTCACCGGATAGAAGAATAATTTTTTTATGAAGAGAGGCGCAGTGATTTCCGCCCAATTCAGAGCTGTTACTACATTCGCCCTGTTCTACTGCCACCGGGTTTGATTCAGTTCTGTAATTGCCTATAAAAGTATCCCGGACGCAATCGTAACTATCAGGGTTAAAATTCGAAGCAAAGAAATTGTAAGTCCAAGGCTCATAGAAAAAATCGTACTCAATTATTCCGTTGCTATAATTAGATCCGCTTGCATACAAGCTCATTTGTAAATTTTGATTATCTATCTCAACATGGTGAAAAGAAAATTCAATGTAAGTAAACACACTCAGCTTTCGGGGTCTGTTGCCTGTATTTTTAATTTTAACATCCCACAACTCAACATCATCTTCCAAAGGGATAAAAAGAAGCTGTTCAGCTTCAATGTCGTCGTACTTACACTGAAATTTTGAATAGGACAAACCGTGACGGCAAATATATTTTGCTTTTGTAAAATCTTTACCTACAGGCTGCCAGGATATAGTCCAAAATTCTCCTGTTTCGTCGTCCCGTATGTAAACATAATGACCGGGTCGATCTAAAGGAATTCCGTTTTGGCGAAACCGCGTTACACGGTTATGTTCGGTAGATTTATAAAATGAATACCCTCCAGCATTATTCGAAATTACAGTACAAAGATCATTTACACCAAGATAATTAGTCCACGAAACAGGGATATCAGGCCGGTCAATTACATACTCTTTATTATCATCATCAAAATAACCGTACTGCATTAATTGCTCCTTAATTTTAATAAATATATATTCATTTGGTTGTTTGCTCTTCTTCTATTTCTCTAAATGGTACAAACCATGTTATTAAGAATGAAGGGATGGTTGCTATCATAACCCACAGGAAAAAGTGTTTGTAGCCAAGGAAGTCGCTTACAAACCCGCTGAGAGCCGAAGGAATCATCAGACCGAGATTCATTATACCTGTGGCAAATGCATAATGCGCCATTTTATATTTTCCGGGCGCTATTTGCTGCATCATAAATAAAGTTAGACCGATAAACCCGACACCATAGCCGAAATATTCAAATACAACGGCAGTCCCGATTGTAAAAAGACTTGTAGGCAAGAAAAAAGCGAGGAAGACGTAAACAACAAAAGGAATATTAAAGAAAGCACAAAGAATAAATAACGATTTTCTTAATCCAAGTTTAGAAGTAAAATACCCCGCGAGAATTGAGCCAAGGATAAATGCAGCCGGAGGAAAAAATCCGTAAATAATTCCTATTTGTGCAGTAGATAATCCAATACCACCTACTGCCCTGTCGGCTCTTAAGAATAGCGGCACAATCTTCATAGCCTGCCCTTCGGCAAACCTATATAATATGATGAATGCAATTCCCCATGCTATATATTTTTTTTCAAAGAATGTAATAAATACTTTTCTAAAAGTTGTAAAAGCTTCTTTAGCTGTTTTTATTGTTTCGGAAGTGCCGCCAACCGGAAGCATTTTTGAATGATAAAGACTCAACAATACCAATA
The DNA here is from genome assembly GCA_003142915.1 of Ignavibacteriales bacterium. Lineage (GTDB taxonomy): Bacteria > Bacteroidota > Ignavibacteria > Ignavibacteriales > Ignavibacteriaceae > FEN-1297. The sequence goes on from PLNZ01000358.1 coordinate 10,910, forward strand.
TTACTCCGAATATAGACATCACGATAGTCCATGCCGGAACTAACCCTATAGATTGTTCAAGCTCACCGGCAATAAATACAAAAGCTCCCTGTGATAAAACTTTAGCCACATTATAAAATGCTCCCTGCCAGCCGATATATTTGGCTTGTTCCTGGAGATTAAGAACGTTTATATAAACACCGTCCGCAGCAATATCGTGTGTAGCGCCGTTAAACGCAATTAAGGCAAAAAATGCCAGAGAGTACCCGAAGAAATTGTGTGTTTGCAATGTTAGAGCCAATAAACCGAATGAAATCCCACCGATGAATTGCGTGGCAACAACAAAATATTTTTTTGTTTTGAACATTTCCAGAAACGGACCCCACAAGGGTTTTAATGTCCAGGGAAAAATAACAAGAGTTGTAAAGAAAGCAATTTGGGCATCGGAAATTTTCATTGCTTTATACATTAAAACGGAGACAACATTGATAACTACAAACGGCAATCCTTCGGCAAAATATAATGTAGGGACCCAGAATGCAGGATTTCTTTTCTTCACAACATTAACGGACATTTTATACTTTCATAAAAGTAAGCTTAATTATTACCGGGTATATTTATTATCAGTCTTTCAATTTTTTATTTAGAATAAAATTATTCGTAATAAATTTCGACTGGAGTTAAATAGCTTTTTTAATTATTCACCGATTATATTAATTGAGTCAGGTTATGCGAAATTTTTAATGTACTGATATTTTAAATACGCACACACTATTTATTCCGCCCGGCCGGTAGGAAAGAGGAGTGTTATTATTTAAAATAGTAGCATCTTTATTTTTAGAAATTATGAATAATTAACTTTTTATTTGCACCTTCATTAATAAAAACAATCATCAGGATTATGAATTAGGCACTCAATAAAAAGATACCGGGACCGTCCGGAGCCAGTCCCGGTATTTTTTAGTTCACTAAGGAAAACTTATTTCATTAGAATCATTTTCTTAGCTGATACAAAGGTACCTGCTTCAATTCTATAAATATAAACGCCTGAAGCTAATTTACTTGCATCGAACTGATATGTATAGCTTCCCGCTTGCATAAAGCTATTTACAACCGAAGCCACTTTCTGGCCAAGAACGTTATAAATTGACAATGTTACATTAGAAGGCTTTTCCAATGAGAAATTAATAACAGTGCTTGGGTTGAATGGGTTGGGGTAGTTTTGTGATAATGAATATGTATGCGGCACATTAGTTATTGTTTTAACTCCGGTCTGTGTACCTGTAAACCAGTATGGATCGCCCATCTTCAAACCATCAGTTGTCGTAAATGTAGCGGTATAAATTAAATCACCTGAAGTAAATTCAGGAGTGGGAAATTTTGGAAGTGCACTACCTGATGATCTCTGATATGCGAAATACTGGGTTGTTGCAGTTGAGGTCCTAATTGCACTTATCCAGGCAAGAAGACCAACACCATCACCGGTAGCTCCAGCATCCATTGCTTTTATTGAGGCACCAAATCCGGGGTCTGCGCCCACTACATTTCGTGATTGAACAAGATTCGGGTACGCTGCAGTATTTGCAAACATAGCAGCTGTTTCAGTGTTCATGAATTCAGGAACAAAAATTGAATCTGCATAAGCATTAGTTCCAACTACGGCTGTTGTATCGTTAATAGAAGCATATAAAGTTAATAGATCTGCAGAATTGAAGAAAACATTATTCTTTACTGTAATTTTTCTTGAAGCTTCAACGGCAGCAGCAGCAGCGCCGGTATCCGGGCCTGTAAAAGTAAAACCAGCATAAACAGCATTTTGTGAATCTACAGGAGCATAATCAAATACTGCCGCAACTCGAGGGCCTCCAGGGCCTAAGTAGTTCCACTTTCCATAATATTCACCTTCGTTGTCAGAAACCGCAAACTGATTATAGAAAATATTATTTTCAACTACCGCATTAGTCATTTGCTCTGTCCATACCGGACCTTTACAGCCATCTACCATAGTATTATGATTAAATTCAAAATACGGTACGAATACGTTTGCAAGTACCGGGCCTTCTGCTACACCAAGAAAAGTGTTGAAATTGAATATGACAGTGTCACAAGGAACTCCCAATGAACGAAGAGATTCAGGAATGTAATATTGACCATCTCCCTCAACGCCATTTCTGAATTCCGAATTTGTAATTAAGAATTTATCCCATTTCGCATTTGTTGCGATATCAAATTGGGTGAAATCGTCAAATACGCATTGGTTCACAATAAGATCTACACTATCTGCAGCAACCTGCACACCTTGTCCTGCTGATGTGTTAACCAGGCCATTAGGAGCAACACCCAGCAGATAAAGACCCTGCAGTACTACTTTAGTTTGAAATCCGGTGAATTCCCATTGGATACCTGTAATTGCACCACTTGAAAGAACATCTGACTGGACAACGGGTCGCTGTCCTGTCTCCGAAGGGATACCAAGAATAGTTACACTGTTGGCTATATTAACAGTAGCATCCAACAAATATGATACATCAGTCTCGGTAAGTTCATAAACCGAGTGAGGTGTACTACTACTTTGATCGGCAGTAATAACCTGATCAAGGGTCTGTGAAATGTTTGAAAGGACAACGAGCGTATCGCTTGAAGCAAACGATTGCCTTGGTATAAACAAGAACACAATCATCACAATAAGTGATATTGTTCTGAATAAAGCTTTCATGGAAGTACTCCTTATAGTTAGGGTTAAATAAGTTATTTATAAGAATATTGATAGAATTCCATTATTTAACAATTCTATCTTGAAACAGAGTAACTGCAGCGAAAAAAATTTTCACCTCCTGACTTCTATGCCGCCATTTAATATTTTATTAATTATTTGTAATTATTTAATTTATTTCACTTTTATTATTAATTATTTGAAAACTACTGCCCATAAGATTATAACTTTATACGAATTCCCAGGTCAGCGGTCAACCCATAGTCCTGTTCTGCCACCGGAACGCCGGTAGGAGCCTGAATAACCTGCAAATCATTCTCACCAGTCAAATTGTTTACATCGGCATAAACTTGCATTCCATACCACGGGAGGTCCTGTTTTGCAGAAAGATCCCATCGTCTGTATGCACTGGTATTTTGTCTCAATTGAGGCCAGAAATTAACTCCTGAAAATATTTCATTTTGATAGATCAAGGAAGCCCGGATAGAGAACCCCAAATAATCGTAACCTATTGATAAATTGCCCATATCATTCGGCTGGTCTAAAAGGCTGGTTGTATATGAAGTATCAACATTTGCGTAAACCGGTTTTCGTTTCGTTCCAGTATTATTAAGGTAAGTGTACGGGTATGCTTCTTTTGAAAAGACATGCGTATAGTTAATGTTAATAACCAACCCGTCAAATGGTTTAGGTAAATACCATAAAAAAGTCTGCCAGCTAAACTCTAATCCATAATTAGTTGCCCAATTAGGGTCATTAACATAAGTAAATATCTGTAAATTAGTCTTAGGAGTTAGAGTAGACGAATTAATTAATCCAGGAGGATAGTAAGCCAGTTCAGCCGAACGGCTTGTATCCGTTACATAAAAATTATATGAATATATCAGGTTGTCAATATTCTTGAGATATCCACCAACTGAAATGAGTCCGATAGAGTTTTCATAAAATGAAAAGTTCAATGNNTTTGTCGACTTTGAGGGGACGAGGTTATAATTATTATCGACTATGGTTCCATTTTGCGCTACATCAAGCCTTGGTATGATAGCCTGGTAATCAGGATAAGCCAGAGTATTCGAGTATGAAAGGCGTATATCAAGCCATGAAAAAGCTTTATATTTTAACGAAACATCAGGAAGCCAGAAACCGTGATTTCGGATAATCGTTGTATCATAATGACTGTACGACCCTCCGAGCGATGACGAATTTGATTCTATCCCCTGAGTTCCTGTATAATTAGTCTGCAGATCCTGATAGCGTACGCCGGGAATCAAAGTAATTTGCGGTCCAATGTTTATAGTTGCCATCACATAACCGGCGCTTTGATTTTCGTCTCCGGTATAGTTGTTTGTCTGTGAATTGAACTGGTCATGAAAATAGGCTAAGTTACCCGCAGGCGCTGAAGTACGCAAATAATTTGCCATGTCTGAAAGCATTGCGTAATTCAGAGGGTTTTTCAGTGTGTAATTGCCATCGAGGAATGTTCCGTAATTATAACTTTGATCGACAAACGCTGTCATAGGAATAGACACACCAGTCGGCAAATTTAATTGAGGAAAATGCGTCTCAATCATTCCATCTATAACGTTCGCACTTCCCTGGGTGAGGCCTTGTGTGCCTGTTGTATTATAATTATAAAACCTGGTTTGATAGCGGTACATTCCGCCAAATTTAAACAAAGATGTAATTTGATCGGACAGGTTTGCATTTGCATCCAAATCTAACGAAGCAGTGTATGCGCGTGCACTTGAAAAGCTATTGGTGCTTGTAACATTATTAAGGAAAGTATTTTTCAGATCATACTGTGCATTCGGCGGAATAATCTCCGGATTCAGGCTGTCTACACCATAATTAAACGTGTTTTTAAATGCAGTATTTTCCAGAAAATTAACACTCCAGTCATTGGGATCTTTGGTTTCATTATATGCATGAGAAAGAACTGCTACTGCATGGAAGATTGGCAATTGATAGTCTAATTTAAGAGAATTAGTAATGACGCTCGAAGTACTGTTCGTGGATGCAATTGAGGGTGTATATTGGTCTACCGGACTGGTATTGAGCCCAAAAGATTCACCGCGATCTATCTGGTCGGTTGTACCTGTACTAAGAAAATTGGAAAACTTAATAGTTCCTGCCGGGAGAACATAATCCAGAACTATTGCACCGTCATATCGCTGTCTGTCTCTTGAAAAATTATCTAAATTCAGACTTTGCGTTAAATATAGAGGTACCGTATTGCCGTCATTCGTATAAACGGCTCCAAGCTGGTTAGAAGGAAGATTTTTACGTTCAACATCAAACTGGGCGAATATCCCAAACTTATTGTCAAATAGTCTGTCCTCCATGCCCGCTAAATATTTGTAATTGTTATATTTGTTATATGCATCCGTAAGACCATTATACCCCCCTTGAGCAAGAAAGTTGAATTCCGGTACACCCGGTTCTTTAACACGAGCTTCCCTCAATTCAAGGTCAACTGTGCCGCCGAGAACTTCTGCACTCATATCCGGTGTTACTGTTTCCGATACCTTCATTCCCTCAAGCATGTTTGATGAAATCATGCTTAAGTCTACGCTTTCATCATTCGGGTTAGATGAAGTCATTTGAACTCCATCAATTAATATACGGTTAAACTTAGGCGCCATGCCGCGTATTATTACTTCATTTGCTTCTCCACCGCTTCTTAGAACAGAAACGCCCGGAAGCCTGCCTAAGGATTCGGCCGCATTAGCATCGGGCAATTCCTGAATCTTAGCTGCGGACACCACATTAACAATATTATCTGACGTAAGCTGCTGATTGATTGCCTGCTGTTGCCCGCTTGCCTGCGCAGTAACAACAACGGTTTCGCCTTTTACTCCGACAGCTTTTAATTTAAAATCCTGCCTGATATTCGCGCCTTCTTTCACTTTAATTTCTATCTTCTGTTCAACATATCCTATATAAGATACGTGAAGAGTATATGTCCCTGCAGGCACATTTTGAATAATATATTTTCCATCCATGTCGGTTGCGGATCCCATGCTTGTACCGGTAAGCACTACGTTGGCGCCGAAAAGTGGTTCTCCTGTCTCAGCATCTTTTATGTATCCCTCAACATTTGTTCCTGCTGCAGAAACAGATTTACTCAGAATTGTCACAATAAAAGCAAGAATATATAAGAAAGTAATTATTCTATGCATTTTGATCTCCTTCGGTAATTAATTATTCATATTTTTTATTTTCAAATTATTTAATTATTTGAGAATGTTTTATCTTTTCTACCAACAATCAAACTTTATTAAACAATGTTTTTATACATTAATCATATTTTTAACCATAGATTCCTTTGCAAATTCGCAAGCACCATAAACGGCAGCTTTACCATTTTGCAATCCGGATTTAAGTATTCGAACCTTTCCTTTATAAAAATTCAACAAATTTTTTTCGAAATAAAAAGTTGTTGGATTCAGCAGCAGTTCATCGGCGTCAGCAAGGCCACCAAACAGGATTATTGCTTCAGGGTTAAAAATAGTAACTATATTTGCAAGGGCTTTTCCTAATATTTCCCCGGTATAATTGAAAACTTTCAATGCTACCGGATCTTTATTTAATGCTAACTCACTTACCTTCTTGCTTGTCAATTCATTGAAGGATATATTTTTTAATTCGCTTTCCAAGTTTAAAACGCTTAAGAAATAACTAACGCTTCTTTTTATTCCGGCTGCAGAAACATAAGTTTCCAAACATCCATTGCGGCCACAAGTACATTCTCTTCCCTCTTGTTCAATAATAATATGGCCTAATTCGCCCGCAAGCCCATTCTCTCCGTTCATAAGATGTCCGTCCACAAAAATCCCGCTTCCAAGCCCCGTCCCCAAAGTAAGGACGATAAAGTTCTTCATTTTTTGGGCAACGCCTAAAGAATATTCCCCTACGGCTGCTGCATCAGCATCATTCAGTATTGCAACAGGAATATCAAAATACTTTTTCATCATTTTACTTATATTTACATTACCCCATTTTAAGTTTACTGAAGACTCTATTGTACCTTTAATATAATTTGCACCGGGAGCGGCTAAGCCAATGCTGGTCAATACATACTTGTCTTCAAGTTTATTATATGCTTCTTTTATTATTATAGTTAGGCGTTCAAAAAAATTATCTACCCCTTTTTCGGGATACGTTTTAAATGAATTTTCCAAAAGAATATTATTACTTAAATCCACTATACCGATAACGGTATTCGTGCCACCAATATCTACGCCGACTACTATCTCTTTTTTGTCTGTAATATTATCTATCATCTTTATTTTTTTTATTATAAACGTTTTTACCTTATTTTTATACTGTTGGTTGATACAACAAACTAATTATCTTATTCAAAAATAATTTCAATAATTATTCATTTTTTAACCTATTATTTTGTAACCGTCAAAAATTTCTTCAATGGCTAAAGTTGCGGCTCCTATTAAGCGTGGCAGGGTTTTTAAAGAAGTTGGAAGAATTTTAATATCTTTTTCTCTTCCGAAATAGGCGCGCTGCGTTACTATTGTCATAATTTCGGGATAGATAATATCCCAAACTTGTGTAACCTTTCCTCCGATAATTATAGCATAAGGATCTATTGCCTTAATAATATTTGCGATACCAAGGCCTAAATAATATCCTGTCTGTTTTAATATTTCAACGGCAATCGGATCGTTTTCCTTTGCCAGGTTTATGATATCCTGCGCAATAAAATCAACGGCATGATCAAGTTTACCTGGTTTTTGGGCTATGTATCTATTCACAATTGCTCTATCAGAAGCATAGGCTTCCCAGCAACCATTATTACCGCATTTGCATAATTCCCCGCCTTCGAAAATTACCATATGGCCAAATTCACCGGCAGCTTTAAATTCGCCGTTCATTAGTTTGTTCCCAATAACTATTCCGGAACCAACCCCTTGCCCAACGGAAAGGAAAACAAAATTAGATAAATCAACTGCATGGTCCCCAAACCATAACTCTGCAAGAGCGGACGCTTTTGCATCATTTCCTATCGAGATATTTTTTACATAAGGAAGTTTTTTCTTAAGAACATCGCCTATGTTAAAATTTTCCCAACCCAAGTTAGGCGCGAAAATTACCGTCAGTTTCTCTGAATCCACTATTCCCGCAATACTGACCCCCAATCCTTCCAGGTTTTCTATCCCCATTTGCTTACATAATTTTAATAGTTCATTAACGCATTTTTCAACAAATTCTTCAGGTACTTTTGAATCTGTCTCAATTTCAACAATGCTTTTAATACTACCATCTATATCCGATACTGCAATACGTGTAATGGATGAATCAATATTAATAGCGCCAACATAGTATTTACCCAGTTTCAAGAATAAGTTTAATGGATTCCTTCCAATATTTTGGTCTTCATTAACCTCTTCGTAAATTAATTCTTCCTTAAGCAATTCTGAAATAATACTGGAGACTGTACTTTTATTTAGTCCTGTAATTCGTGCAATATTAACTCTTGAGATAGGCTGTCTTTCTCTGATAATATTTAATATCATTCCCCTATTTATCCCTCGAAGAATCTTTGCATTTCCGGTTATTAAATTTGAATTTTTATCGCTCATGTTAAAATATTTTTAAGGGATTTAGTTGGTTGTCTAAACAAACTAATTAAATCTAATGAAAAGTTTTTCAATTGTCAAGACTTTGAAAAAAAAAATCCATATCCGCTATTAGCGTGTAATTTCAACAGACAGCCATTAAAAAGTAATTACTGTTAACCTATTTATTAATAATAAGTTATGGATTATTTTTATTTCCGGTTTTTCTATTTCTTCATATGAAAATATTATAATCTCATAAACTTTTCTATTGCAGGAATATTTCCTGTTATGAATTCTAATTGCAAAACCGGGTCAAAATCCACCACTTTGTATTTATTGATTGCTCTATTTCTTCAGGAGAACTAAATCCGTAGATTATATTAATTAACTCATGATACGCAAACTTTTTAATGTGTTACGATTTTGAATAAACACACCCCTAAATCCCCTCTCGAGAGGGAATTTAGGGGTGTATATTTCTTGATTATAATCACCGTTTTTCTTAATTCAATAGAGAACATATTTCTATAATTAAAACGGTTCAATTATATTTGAAAATGTTGTTTGATATGGTATTTTAAATAAACATTCATCGATTATCATTAATTAAAATTGATAATTATGAGTAAAAGCCGAAATTTTATTCCGGATAACTAAAATTTAATGACTGACAAATATTAAAGGATTATAAATGAAATTTTTAGACACTCTATTTAATTTGGAAAATAAAGTTGCCATACTGACGGGCGGCGGCGGGGTACTTGCAGGCGAAATGGCTAAAGGATTCTTAAATGCCGGAGTAAAAATAGTTTTATTGGATAT
>PLNZ01000229.1 GCA_003142915.1 Ignavibacteriales bacterium
ATAATATGCCGTGTCTCCATTAATTATATGTACCTCAATATCTTCTGAGCTTAACAGGAACATATTGTCTAATTTGCTTAATACTGCCGCTGCATTTTGCTTGTCCCCCTTATCAAAATGATAATATACAAACTTATCAAACAAAGCATATTCAACTATATTATCTGTACCATAACTATTTATCACATCGTTAATATGGCTTAATTTGTTTGCTGTATCCACATCCGCCAATATCAGACCTGCCATTGCATATAAATCTTTCTTTGTTGTATTATTGAACAATAACTGATAGACATTTTTAACGGAATCAGCAGCCGGATAAATTTCTTTTAATAAATTCAGAGCATTATAAGAATAACTAGAATCGGGATAATTTGTAATCATGTTCATACATATTGCTCTTGCCTGCACCAAATTATTTGACGCAATCAATTGATTTGCCTGATTTAACTGGGATAATAATGGTGTTGAGCTGCCTTGAGCAGTATAAAGATTGACAGCAGATTTCATCAAAGGCGGGCTAGGTATATTTACGGCCGATGTAAGATACGGACTATAAACTACCGGGCTCTCACCTGCAATTTTAAATTGACTTGTATTAGTTGTATTCCACCAATTATTTTCGGCATAAACACTGTTTGAAGACATGTTATATACATTATAGTTTGTATTTTCAAGATTATTATAGCCGCCATTTACCGGAGAATTATTGCCAATCATAGGAGTTGAATTATTCTGGCAAAAGATCCCGTATGTATTATTAGTAATATTATTGTCCCCTTTTGTGGTTCCGCTTCCAAATGTTGGATTTGAAGTTGCTGAACAGTTAACACCCATATAATTCTTTTGTATATAATTACCATATAAATAAGGCGAAGAAGAGATTAAATAAATCCCATATTCAGAATTAGAATCGATAGTACAAGATTGAATGGTTGGGCTTGAATTATAAAGGTAAAGACCGAATGTACACTGAGTTATTGCAGAATTTGACACATTTACGCTGGCGCTGTTTTCATAAATTCCGCTGTATGCGTTAAGAATTCGACAATACGAAATAGTTCCGCTTGAACCGCTGTTAAATATTATCCCGTTTTGAGTGGATGAGTTTGGTGAACCAAAATTGAATGTAATAGGATTTGAAGAAGTACCTACTGCAGATAATACGCCATTTACTATCAAAGATGCCCCGTTAGAAAAATTAAGTGTAACTCCCGGTTGAAAAGTCCAAGTATCACCGGAAGGAATTATAATATTTTGAGTTAAAGTACCACCATAATTTTCCAAAGTATACTTTAAAGCATTGTAAGCATTAATTCGCCCATATCCATAACTAGTTGTAAAATTCTGACCATTCATACCAGAAACTTTTTTTGCAGTGTTTATTAAAATCTGTCTTACCTGAGAAGGTGTTATATTCAGATTTATCGATAATATTAATGCAGCTGTTCCAGAAACTTGATGTGTGGCTTGAGAGGTTCCCCAGTATTGAGCATAATTTACCGTGCCACCATGAGTCACTGAATATTCAGTTGGATAAGTTGGAATAGTAGAATAAATATCTGATCCTGGTGCAACAACTGTTAACGCTGCTCCTACATCAGAAAAATCAGATTTCGTATCAGTATTATCAGTAGAACCTACAGCAATTAAATTGGGAAAATTTAATGAAAAAGCTGCTGGATAAAATATCGGATCACTGAAATCATTTCCTACAGCAGCAGCGACTAGTACATTATGGGAGTTTGCATAATCTATTGCTTCTGAATCTTCATCACTTTCAACGGGACTACCTCCACTATAATTAATAATTTTAGCTCCATGATCTACTGCATATATTACTCCGTTTTGGAACCATATTGGATAACCATTACCAACACTATCAAAAGCCTTAATAACCATTACTTTACAACCACCTGCTACCCCTGCAATACCTATTCCATTATTTGTTATAGCAGAAGCAATTCCCGTCACATGAGAACCATGACCATTATTATCACGAACACCATCCGTATCGTCCGTTACATTTGGTCCCAAAATAAATTTATTAGCATCGTTTAAATCAGGATGATTTAACTGATATGTTGTAGCATCTAAAGGAATTCCGGTATCTAAAATCGCAATAATAATACTGGAACTACCTTGAGTAATATTCCAAGCAGAATCAGCATTTATGTCTGCTCCCGCTGTTCCATATCCAATTCCATCCGGAGGTGCTTGTCCGGTATTCTTTAAATTCCATTGATACCCATTCAAAAAGTAAGGGTCGTTTGGAGTATATTGTAGTTTTTCAACAAAATTAGGTTCTCCATTTTCAATGAGAACGTTTTCTTTTAGTTCGCTTATTATAGGGATAATATCAGAGTCTTGTGGTACTTCTATCAGTCCCCAGCCAAGCTTATTAAAGTTTTTGATCACTGTTGCGTTAAATTTTGAAAAAACCGGCGCAATATCTTGAATATTTACTCCCTTTTTTATTTTTACTGCGATTTGATTTGAAATATATTCAACCTGATGATTATTCCATACACCTTGTTTAATAATTCTGGTTTGCTGTGCAATAGTATAATGGAAGGATAGGACAAGTATTAAAAAAAGTAAAATAGGAGCACTCAATAGCGCAGATTTAATTTTCTTCATTGTATACCTCTTAAAATTATATTATTATTAATGTTAAGTTTGCTAACTAATTATTAAATTAGATATAGAACAGCCCCGAAGATTTGTCTATCTTCATTTTAGGTATTCTCGCTGGAACATCTTTAATTGAAAAGACAGCTAGGGGCTGTTTATATATTTAAGAGAATTACTACCGGAGGAGAATGATTCCTTTTCATATTAATAAATCATTTTAAATAAATCATTTTTTTTGATACTGTATATCCTCCGGCGTGAAGGATATAAAAATAAACACCTGAACTTACCTGAATTCCTTTCTCATCTTTTCCATTCCAATAAATTGAATATTTACCTGAAGATTGATTTTTATTTACTAACGTTTTGACTTTTTCCCCTTGTATATTAAATATTTCCAACAATACATCACAACAATTTGGAAGTTCATATTCAATACTAGTACCAGGGTTAAACGGGTTAGGATAAT
>PLNZ01000143.1 GCA_003142915.1 Ignavibacteriales bacterium
ATATACCTATTAAACATGTGATCAACCTGGTAATTCCACATAAAGTCGAGGTCGCTTGAGTAATTTGAGTATATACCCTGCTGATGGGGTTCGCTGGAGAATCTTCGCTTGAAAATCGGGAAATCTCCATATTGTTCACGATCCAGGTAGACAATTAACTTATTAAAATTATTAGGCTGGTTTTCATTCATCGGTGGATAATCACCGGAACGGATAATAATTGTTGCATAAGTAGTAAATCCCAGTAAAACAAAAAGCAGCGCTGTAGCTCCTAAGTTTATGGTACTTTTTTTATTTTTAGCAGACCAGTAAATTATGTAAACAACTATACCAAGGATTAATAAAAATATAATTAAGTTGGTTGCTACTCCTGCTCCGCCCAATGCCAGTAATATAGCCGGAACTCCTTTTACAACGCCCGGATACGCAAAAAGCAGCACTACACCACCTGCAATTAACGGGATATAAAAGGAATTGCGGTGAAATATCTGCTTCCACATAGCCCCCATAAATATTACCGATATTCCAAATCTAATCCATACAAACTTGGAGTCAAATGCTTTATATTCTTCCGGGGAGGGAGGAGTTGTGCTCGTTTGTGAAGACCACATTGCAATTGCTATAATTGCCAGGATACCCATATGAATAAGAAAGATATATGCCGTCTTTTTGAAAGTTTCATCATCGTTGACATATTTCCTCATTACTACAACAAAAACAAATGTAAATATTGCGAGTACACTCATTAAGTGAACTCCGAATGATAAACCAATTAGGTAAGCCATTAAAATTATATATTTTTCACTTCCCTTTTCATCTGCATGATCGTACCAAATCATCATAAGCCAGACTACTAAAGAGAACAATAATGTGCTTAATGAAAAGTAGTTGGACTCAACAGCATTAAACCAGAAAGTATCGCAAAATGCAAAGGCAAGTGCGCCTATGGCTGCTGAGCCGAATGTCAATATCGTACTCGTAGTATTTTTATAATCTTTACCACGATAGGTTTCGATTAGCTTTATCGAAATAAGATAAAGCATTAAAATAGAGATTGAACCGGATAAAACAGAAACTGCATTTATCCTAAAACCGATATTTTCAGCAAATGGAAGCATAGAGAAGAATCTTCCGATGATTAGCCATAGCGGACCACCAGGAGGATGTGGTACCATTAAGGAATATGAGGCAGCCGAAATTTCACCCGGATCCCAGAACGAAACCGATGGCTGCACCGTTAAAAATAAAATTATCGCAGATAATAGGAATACAAATGTGCCTATTATTCTTCTCGTAAGTTTAACAGTCATGTTTTTTTACCTTAAGGAGTATGTGAAAAATTTGAAATAATCCTGATCAAACTTATTGAAATTAAGTGAATTATTCACTACCAAATTGAAACTTATTTTTAACCTAAAACTATTTTTTTTAACCCCTTTTTGACGTTTATAATTCGTTTCGGTTCCTTTATTTTGTGCCGGATTACTAATCTTATAATTTAAAAGACTTATGTACCCTGCAAATAAATAAATATTAGACCCCCTTATTCCTATAAATTTTTCTCTTAACATTTACCTTATGTTTATGTATTTTTATTTAATAATTTAGAATATTTTATTTAATCAAAAAAAAACAAACCATATATCTTGCTAAATTAAAGAAAGGACGTAAGTTGAAAAATCACTTCATATTGTTTCTCACATTTATATTTATCCCTGTTTTATCAATTTGCCAAACAAATTCTGCCGGTAAGGACACAGTTACCACCGCGAGTGGTTTAAAATATATTGTTATTGAAAAGGGAAACGGCGCAAAAGCTGAAGCCGGAAAACAAGTTTCGGTTAATTACGCCGGCTATTTAATGGATAGTACAGAGTTTGACAATTCTTATAAAAGAGGGAAACCGATAAAATTTATTTTAGGTCAGGGGCAGGTTATTAAAGGATGGGACGAAGGGATTGCATTAATGAATGTCGGTGATAAATTAAGGCTTATTATTCCTCCGGAACTTGCTTATGGCGAAAACGGCGCAGGTAATGGTATTATTCCACCTAATGCAACATTAATTTTTGATACTCAATTGATGGGGATCGGGGAACCTAAGCCGTCTATTGCGGATACTTTGCTTTTAACAATATTTGAGAAGGGAATAGATTCTGCGGCAGCCCGATATCATGAATTTTATAAGACCAAGAAAAACGAGTATGACTTTGATGAAGACCAGCTAAATTCTACTGCTTTCAAGTTTATTAATAACGGCATGTATCAATATGCTATCGGGTTGTTGAAACTTAATGCAGAAACTTATCCTGATTCATTTATTATTTATGACGGTCTTGGGGAAGCTTATATGTTAAAAGGAGATAAAGAATCGGCTATAGAAAGTTTTGGAAAAGCGCTTAAGCTTAATCCTAAAGATACCAACGCCGAAGATTTGCTTAAAAAGCTAAATGCTAAATGATAAATATTTGCTAATTGAGTGTTATTGTAATAAAGATAAGGATTTGTTTTGGTTAGAAACTTTTTAAAACGTATTAAAGCAAAATTAATAAAATTATCCGGAAGCGGCAGTAATTTAAATAATAAAAAGCCCGTACAGGCAGAAACTTCTGCAGAACTTAAAATAAAACACCCTAAGTTGGAAAATAATTATAAACCCGGTAATAAGAGAACTTCAACTAACTATCCGGCTCAGAATAGGAGTAATAAATCCGTTTCTGAACACGACAAGAAAAATGTTCATTCTTCGAGCGGAATTAGATACCGTTCAAAAGAATCTTTTCAAATGAGTAAAGATGCATCTAAAGTAAAAGAGGAACAGTGGCAGAACGAAAAAGTCCCCGGTAATTGGAACATTTCGGCATTTGAAGTACCGGTTCAGGAAGGCAAAATGCGCTTTCACGATCTTAACCTCCCAGTTGAGATAATGCATGCAATCTCCGAATTAAAATTTCAGTATTGTACCCCTATACAAAAGGAGATTTTGGTAGCTGCCCTTAACGGTAAGGATGCAACAGGGAAGGCTCAAACAGGAACCGGAAAAACAGCGGCCTTCCTTATTACTATATTTACTAAATTTTTAAAAGATACCTCTCCAAGTAAAAGGCAGCCGGGCAGACCCCGTGCATTAATTCTTGCTCCAACAAGGGAACTTGTTATTCAGATTGCAAATGATGCTAAGCTCCTCGCTAAATATACTTCCATAAACATAACTGAAGTTTTTGGCGGTATGGATTACAGAAAACAAAAATCAAAATTAAATAGGGGCCCATCCGATGTTATTGTTGCAACGCCGGGAAGGCTAATAGACTTTATGAATAAGCGTGATATCTCTCTGAACGGTGTAGAAATTCTTGTTATTGATGAAGCTGACAGAATGCTCGATATGGGCTTTATTCCGGATGTAAGAAAAATTATTCACAGCACTCCGTTAAAAGCCAATAGGCAGACTCTTTTCTTTAGTGCAACCCTCAGCTCAGTTGTTAAACGCCTTGCGGTTCAGTGGACTAAGGATGCAGTTAATGTGGAAATTGAACATGAACAAACTGCGGGTGATAAAATTGAACAATTGGTATATATTGTTACAAATGAAGAAAAATTTCCGTTGCTTTATAATCTCATTACCGGGCAGCAGCTTAGCAGGGTAATAATTTTTACAAACCGCAAAGATGAAACACGGCTGGTTGAAGAACTCTTACTTAAGTACGGGATTAATTGTAAAGTTCTTTCGGGAGATATTGACCAAAGGCAGAGGTTAAGAACACTTGATGATTTTAAGGCAGGGAAAATTAAAGTGCTGGTTGCAACCGATGTGGCGGGACGTGGAATTCATATTGAGGGAGTAAGCCATGTTATTAATTATACGCTCCCGGAAGACCCGGAAGACTATGTTCATCGTATCGGCAGAACCGGCAGAGCAGGTGCCTCCGGCATTTCTATCAGCTTTGCTTCAGAAGATGATTCATTTCAAATACCTGCTATTGAAAAATTTTTAGGGAATAAACTTATTTGTACTTTCCCGCCTGAAGAATTACTAGTTCCTCTTCCCAAAGTAAAATCTCGTGTAGCTGAAACAAAAGAGAAATAATCTACGTCTTAGTGAATCTTTTGGCAAAACCATCACTATGTTAGTGTTCTTATGGCTGTGCCATAAGAACACTTAGGGGGCACTAAGAAAATTTACGGCTGAATGTACTGCGAATAAGCTCTCCAACCCCAAAATTGATAATCCTTTTCTTCATAAGGTGTACCCGAAAGAATACTTTCAATATAGCCGTTCTTTTCCACCAGAAGCGTGTGCCACATTTGATGTTCGGGATTAGTTTTTAAAAAAATCTTAATTCTTCCGTTAAGCCCGGAATACTTGGTAAAAAGTGAGTCTTCCGATTTATTTAGATGAAATGCTTTATCTAAATCATCCTTCATAAGATTACTTCTAAAAAGAGTTCCGCCGTTAAGCGTACCTATATTTTTACCATTGATTATTATGTCCCTGTCGTTATATGCAATTATGCAAAGGTAGTGATCCGGCTCGGCTTTTAGCCAATTTATAATTTTGCTTCCGTGCTTCAACCCTGCAGAATAATCATATTCGCTGTCAAGGAAAGAAATTCTTTTTACCCGGCTGGGAATTTCATTAACACTGTTTATATATCCGAATACAAAACTTCCGCCTCCGCTGTGTCCGTCAAGAACTATTTCGGTAGTAAACTCTTTAAAGATATTTCTTACTGAATCTACAAGGCTTCTGATTATATAATCACCGTCAGGATGTTTACTTCTCCACCAGGGCCAGCTCTCTTCCTTTGTTCCCAAATACACTACAACGATGTTTTTGTCTTTAACCTGGTCTCTTAAAAACCTTGTTTGTGCGCCTATATGCTGAATGTCGAAATGCCAGTCAAGCCCTTCGCGTTTTTGCCTGCCGATAGTCTGCTCAATTGAATTCGTATTAGGGAGAGCATAAAAAATAATCGAAATCTTTTTTGTCCCGTCAAATTTACCGGCAGATGGTGCGTTTATCTCCACATTTATATCGGGGAAATATTCGAATGAAAGAATTTGTTCGTCAAGGAATAAATCTTTGGAAAAACCTCTTAATGCGGTCCCTTTTTCATGGGAAGAATTATTAACAACACTTCCATATACAGGGCTCAATTGAATGTTAAACAAAAAAATAAAAATCATTATTGCAGAGATTAAATTAATTCTACTGTAATTTATTTGCATATTACGATTCCCTAAAAAAAATTATTAGCGTTTAACTTTCAAAACATTATAGATTAAATATTCTAAAATAATATTAAATGGAGGAAATAAAATTATTGGAATAGAAAGATCTTTATATAACAATTATATAGTTATGTTACTACCTATATCACTAAATTACAAATTTATACCATAAATTCTTGTGGGAAAGAGAAAAAAAGATTATTGTTATTAATAAGATTTACAAGATTAGAAGTGAAAGCATGGTCCCCTCGTCCTATGTTAAGATAACAGTAGTATTATTTGTAATTATTAACTTATCATGTTCATCAGGCAATTATAAGGCTGTAACAGCTGACTCTACTTATGGTAATAAGTATGACAGCGAATTCCCTTACAGGGACGGTTCAACCCAGTTGGAAGAAATCAGTGAAACAATTTACCGGATAAACAGCCTTGCCTATTACCATGCTTATATATTTGCAGACGATCGCAAGATCAAATTAAGAGACATAGATGATGAAGTTATTAAAAGGCTTTCTATAAAAAACACTTATATGGATAAAACAAGTTCGGGTACAGGGGCTGTAATTTACTCGTCCGGCGGTACTGTAGGACTGCTGACCTGCGCTCATGTTATAGATTTCCCCGACACAATCGTGTCATACTTTTCCGATGCAAAAGGTGTTTATACCGATGAGGTACAAAGCATTGCTTTTAAAACCAAACAGGTTATTTATGCGGCAGGTTTCCCGGAGGGAAGTGAAGTAAATGAAATATTATCGGATAAATCTCTTGATATTGCCGTACTGGGAAATAAATTCGGCCCTCGGTATGATAAATATTTTCATCTTTTCAATTACCCTTTCGGGAATGCCGGTGAACTTAGCTGGGGAAATTTTGTCTACTTCTTCGGCTTTCCGCTAAACTATAAAATGTTATCTAAGGCTTTAGTGAGCAGCCCAAATTATGATAAATCCGATTCATTTTTTATTGACGGGGTTATTAACAGGGGGTGCAGCGGTGGGATAGTGCTTGCTATCAGGGACGGTGTACCCCATTTTGAACTTGTGGGGATTATTGACTGGGTTCCTGAGGAAAGCGAAAATATTCTTCAGCCCGCGCCTGTGGAAGATCCGTATAAATACAATCCTTTAGTGCCCTATAGAGGAGATAATTATGTTAAGGAAGAAAAGTTTTTAAAGTACGGTATGGCTAAAGTAATATCAATTGAATCTATAATGGATTTTCTAAAGAAGAATAAAAAATATTTTATTGATAAAGGATATTATTTTAATATCTACAATGAATAATGATATATAGAAAAACCTTATGCGGCTTTGGGTAACAGAATATAAAACTCAGTTATTCCATTCGGAATAGATTTGGCATATATTTCTGCATTATGCCAAGTAACAATTGCTTTCACAACAGACAGCCCAAGCCCCACACCGCCGGTTTTCCTGTTTCTTGAAGACTCTACCCTGTAAAAGCGGTCAAATATTTTAGAGACAGATTCCTGCGGAATTCCTTCGCCTTTATTTAGCACGCTTATTTTTATCCTATTGTAGTCAAATATATCCCCTTTTAACGTAACAACATTATTTTCCTCACCGTATTTTATAGCATTGTCAATTAAATTTGAAAGCGCCTGCGTCATCAACTCTTTGTCTATCTCTACATTGGAATTCGTTCTGGAGTCTGCAACAAGACTTATATTCTTCTCCACACCTATAATTTTAAGATTATTAACAGTATTTTGTAAATATTCATCCAAATTAATCTTTTCCTTTTTAATATCAATAAGGGAATGATCAATTTTGGAAATGAAGAAAAGGTTATCTATAATTTTTGTAAGCCGGAGGGTCTCTTCATAATTACTTTTTAAGACTTCAATATATTCTTCGGGCAGCTTTGGTGATTTAAGCGCTATTTCAGTCTCACCCCGCAAGATTGTTAAAGGGGTCTTTAACTCATGTGCGGCGGAAATAGAGAACTGGTTCATATAGTCAATAGATGTTTTTATCCTGCTGATCATTTCGTTCATCTTTTTTACCAGCCTGCCGTACTCGTCACTGTATTTTTCGCCGATTATTTTTTCATCAAGATTAAGCGCGGTAATCTCTTCCGTCTTTTTTATGATTGCATCAATTCGTGATAACGACTTTGCCGATATTAATGCGCCTCCAAGAATTGAAATGATAAAAAATATAGGCGCAAGAAGAATAAAAATATGCGCAAGACTGTTCAGAGTTTGGGTTACATGCTGTATTGGAAAAGCAACAAATATTTTATAATTGTTCCCTGCAAGCTGTACGCATCTTATCGGCTTTTGTGAAAGAGTAGTATCCGTGAAATAAAATAGATTCATCGGCTCTTTCTTATCCTTGAAAGACAGGGTATCTTCATTAAGATTTGCCGATTTATAAACTATTTTGTTCTTAAAATTAATCTGTATATAATTATTTCTTAGGTTGGATGCCACCTCATTATAGATAACATCCCATACTAAATCTGCCGGGTCCGTGTAAATGGAATCGGGAACAAAATTGTCAATATCCATATGCTTTTCCATTACAAGCCGCAGAATTCCCTTTGCTTGTGTTTTTAACGCAATATCCAGGTTATCCATTAAGTTATCATAAAGATAAAGATAAATGAAAATTCCGAGTAGTAGTTCTAATACTAAGAAGAGAGTGGAATACCAGATGGTTGTTTTGAACCTGGTTGAAGACAGGAAAAGTTTAAATTTCTGAAACATAAAATTTCAAGGACTGTTTTATTTCCAATTTCAATCATCATCCTTAAGAACATATCCTATCCCGCGAATTGTATGAATTAATGGTTTTTCAAAATTGGTGTTTATCTTTGAACGAACTTTGTTTATATATACATCAATAATATTAGTCTCAGTGTCAAAATGATAATCGTATACATGCTCAATAAGCTTTGTTCGTGAAATCACTTTTTTCGAATTCCGCATCAAATATTCCAAGATAGAATATTCTTTAGGAGTCAAGATGATTTCTTGATTATTACGGAATACTCTATGCGACTGAAGATCCAGCACCAAATCGCCGACAGTTAATTTTGAAGTTTTGGAATTTTCATTTCGCCTAAGCAGCGCCCTTAAACGTGCAATCAATTCTTCAAATGCAAATGGTTTGGTTAAATAATCATCTGCGCCGGCATCTAATCCTTCAACTTTATCTTTAATACTGTCATTAACCGTCAGCATTAAAACCGGAGTTACTATTTCTCTTTTTCTAATTTCCTTTATCAGTGTTATGCCGTCCATATAGGGCAGCATAATATCCATAATAATTACATCGTATTCTTCACTTGTTGATAGTTTTAAACCTTCTTTACCGTCCCCGGCTATATCTGCAACAAAATACTCTTCTTCTAATCCTTTTTTAATAAAGGAAGCAACTTTTTTCTCGTCTTCAATAATTAAAATTCTCATACGAGAAATATAAACAAAAAAGGAGAGTTAGAAAACTCTCCTTTTTTAATATAACAAAAGTTTTTAAAACTTATTTTGTTGCTGTTGAATCTTTCATTGTAGTTGTCTTTTTTGACTTAGGAGTTTTTACAACTTTCTTTGTCGTTGTAGTAGTTGCCTTAGGAGTTTTTACAACTTTCTCTGTTGTAGTTGTAGTTGTCTTAGGAGCTTTTACTGTCTTAGGAGCTGTTACTGTTTTCTTTGTTGTTGTTGTAGTTGTCTTAGGAGCTTTTGCTGTCTTAGGAGTTGTTACTGTTTTCTTTGTTGTTGTTGTAGTTGTCTTAGGAGCTTTTGCTGTCTTGACAACTTTAGTTGTGCTTTTTGTTTTAGTTGTATCTTGAGCAAAAGATGAGCCTATGCCCATTGTTAAAACAAATGCAACCATAACAAATAAAGATATAATACGAGACTTCATTATAATACCTCAGATTTTTATTAAAATATTTTAATTTTGTAAACTCACATTGAATTTACTTGTCAAACATATTCTTTTATGATTAAATATAGCTTAAGATAAGATTAATAAAAATTAATCTTGTCCCGATACCGATTATATTGCATTTCAACGAAATTCGTACATTTTCAATGTATTCCAACCTTAAAAAATCATCTTATAGTGTTTAAAGAATGGAAATTATACTTAATTTTTAACTGAGATTTTAAAGCAAGTATAGAGATAGCTAAGCAAATAATTACCGCTTTTAAGGTGCGGCTTATTTATTAGATCCTGCAGAGATCGTATTTGAAAATATCAAAATGAGAAAAATCCTCAAAATTCAGTCTGGAAGTTCAAAAGCAAGCTTGAAGGTAAAGTTTCCGGGTTATTAACACCGATTGAGAAATTCCAGCTCAGATCGGTTGTTTGGCTTTTATTGTATGCAGCAACAAGTCTTGCAGCATTTATTGCACTCACAACACGGTTTAATATTAGCGCGCCTACAACAAATCTAAGGTTATTAATTTCCTCCTGACTGGAAACCCAGAGTGTACGGTAGTTCTTTCTGTCTGCAGTAGATTGCCAATTCCAATAATATGTTTTGGGATCCAGCATCTGGCTAAAATTATCTTGGAGTGACATTGCATCATTGTACTCGCTTATATTTGTGTAATCAGCTATCGTTGCGTAATAATTAGAATTTTTATTTGCATTATTTACTCCAGCGGCAGATGCTGCAAACGCTTTATAATTATTTCTTAGCCAATAACTGTAAGAATTCATACCTATATATATACCCCATAAAGTTCCTTCTGCAATGGTAAAATATTTACCGCTGGAATAAGAACCTGCGTAAAGTTCTCCCATGCCGGGCAGGAGAAAAGAATATAATATTGCCAAGCCTGTGCTCTTCTTAGTAACTGCAACACTGTTAAAATTTATATTATTAAAATCTTTTGTTATATTTATCTGTTTTAATGAATTTTGAAGCATAAGAATATCTGATCTAGGCGTTATCTGCGGAAATGAGCAGCATGATAGAAAAACGATAAATAAAATAATTTTTTTCATATTTTTTAATTACAATTTTAAGTATTAACTGGCAATCAATTCAATTGATTTTTTTATCCCTTTTAATTCTCCTGAACAAATATTCCCTTCAATTCCGCTTACGGCAATATTTGAAAAATTATTAATCATATCGGTGCTGAAAGTATGACTGACTCTTACATAATTTGAAGAGAATCCTTTCACCATGCTGTTTCCATCGGGTTCTTCGAATAATACCTCAAGTTCTTTACCTATCATTTCGGTATAAAAAGCATACTTCTTTTTATCGCTTAATATTCTAAGCATATTATTCCTTTTTCTTCTCTCTGCAATATCTACCTGACCGGGCATAGTGATTGCCTTGGTACCGGGGCGTTCAGAATATGTAAAGACATGCAGATAAGAAACAGGCAGATTTCTTAAGAAATTATATGTATGTATAAAATTTTCTTCCGTCTCACCGGGGAAACCGGCAATTACATCAACACCGATTCCAATGTCCGGGATTTTATTCTTTAGTTTATAAATCAGCCTTGCATAATCGGATATATTGTATCTGCGCTTCATAAGCTTTAATATATCAGCGCTTCCGCTCTGTAATGGAATATGAAAATGCTTACACATCTTTTCGCTGCTCGCAGTAAGGTTTATAATCTCGTCTGAGAGTAAATTCGGCTCTATGGAACTGATGCGTATTCTGAAATCCCCATGTATTTGAATCATCTTTAAAAGTATACTATATAAATTAGTAGAATATACTTTGCCGTAATCTCCAACGTTTACACCGGTCAGAATGATTTCTTTATAACCTCTGCTAATTAATTTTTCAAAATTGAAAATAAGTTCATCCGGGTTCATGCTTCGGCTCTTTCCTCTTGCCATAGGAATTGTGCAGAACGAACATTTATAATCACAACCATCCTGAATTTTGAAGAAAGCTCTTGTGCGGTTGTCGGCATCGATAGAGTTAGCGGCACCAAACTCATTTAGCTCCTGCAAAGGCGATACATAAATATATGCCATACTTTTCTTCTGAAGATCTTCTATCCAGAAAAAAAAATTAAATTTTTCCACGTTGCCTAAAACTGCATCAACACCATGGATTTTAGAGATTTCTTCGGGACGAAGCTGGGCATAGCATCCGGTTACCGCAACAAAAGCATCGGGATTTTGTCTCAGAGCACGGCGTATCAGTTGTCTGCATTCTCTTTCGGCGTTTTCAGTTACGCTGCATGTATTAAGAATGTAAACATCGGCAGCATCTTTAAAATCGACTATCCGAAATCCGTGATTTAAGAACTGACTGCCTATCGTGGAAGTCTCCGAAAAATTAAGTTTACATCCTAAAGTATGTAATGCAACTTTTGGCATAGCCCCGAATATTTTAGATATGAATCAGATGTTTTAAAAATTGAAGAGCGGGGGAATTCCCTCGCTCTTCTAAATATTAAGCAACTAAAAATTAGTTTGCTTTCTTTTCAGATTGAGATTTTTGAGTATTTTCAGTAACTTCAAAAATAGGGAAATCTGATGAATCAATAGATCCTGTATCCGCATTTTGAACTTCCTGAACCGGAACTCTGTCAAACTTATGTTTATCTAAGTAAACGCGAATTTCTTCTTCAGATTTATCCTTTAACGCTGCAATAGCGCTCAATACTATCTTTTTATTTTCCCTATCGAACTCAATTACCTTTAACGGTATGAACTCGTCGATAGGAAAGTGATTGGCTACATTCTTTATCTTGGTAGTAGCAAGCTGTGTTGAAGGTACAAAACCGTCGACATGTTCGGGTAATTCTGCAATTAATCCTTTCTCAATAATTCTTACTACTTTACCTTGAGTAACTGTTCCGACAGCGTAGAGCTTTTCAAAATGTATCCACGGGTTGTCTTCAACCTGTTTATGACCCAAAGATATTTTTCTTTGCTCAACATCTACCCCGAGAACAATTACTTCCAGCTTTTCGCCTTTCTTTACAACTTCACCGGGATGGCGGATTTTCTTCGTCCAGGAAAGATCTGAAATATGTACAAGTCCGTCAACGCCGGGCTCAAGCTCAACAAACACACCGAAGTTGGTAAGATTGCGTGCAATACCGGTATGCCTTGAACCAACCGGATACTTCTGCATTAAAGATTCCCATGGATCAGGCTCAAGCTGTTTAATACCGAGAGAAATTTTCTTTTCATCTTTATCAAGGCTTAAAATAATTGCTTCAATAACCTGCCCCATTGATACAACCTGTGAAGGATGTTTGATATGCTGGGTCCAGCTCATTTCGGAATTGTGAATTAATCCCTCAATTCCTTTTTCGATTTCAATAAATGCACCGTAATCAGTAAGAGAAACAACTCGTCCCGCAACTTTATCTCCGATTTTATATTTGGTATCAATTTCTTCCCACGGATGTGGAAGAAGCTTTTTCAAGCTGAGAGATATTCTTTTCTTTTCTTCGTCAAAATCAGTAACAACAACTTTAATTGTCTGATCGAGTTTTACAACTTCGTTAGGATGATTTATTCTGCCCCAGCTCAAATCGGTAATGTGAATTAAGCCATCAACACCGCCGAGATCAACGAATACACCGAAATCGGTAATAGCTTTAACAGTACCTTCAAGAATCTGACCTTTATCGAGGCTGTTTAGAATGGCGTCTCTCTGATCAGCAATTTCTTCTTCAACAAGAACTTTATGTGATACAACAACATTTTCGGTAGGGATATTTACTTTTACTACCTTAAAGTCCATTAGCTGTCCCACAAAGGCATCAAAGTCACGGATAGGGCGAACGTCGATTTGTGAACCCGGTAAGAATGCTTCCATACCCATTAAATCTACAACCATTCCGCCTTTAATTCTTTTAAGTATTCTACCCTGAATAATTTCGCCTGTTTCATGTGCTTTAACAACTTTTTCCCAGATTCTTAAGAAGTCAGCTCGCTGTTTACTTAAAACGAGGTTTCCTTCCTGATCTTCAACGCTTTCAAGAACAACCTCAACTTCCTGACCGACTTTAATCTCTTCGTTCTCATAAAACTCGTTCTTTGGAACAGAACCTTCTGATTTGAAACCAACATCAAGAATTACATAATCGCCCTGTACACGGACGATTTTTCCTTTTATTAGTTCGCCTTCTTTAACATCTTTAAAAGACTCGGAATAAAGTTTCGATAATGTTAAGAATTCTTCTTGCGAATATTCATCATTATTGAAATGTTTTTTGGCTTTTTCATAATCATCTTTACCAGCTTGAACTTTTTTCGTATCTTTAATTTCTTCGGACATTAAAATTCTCCTAACAAATTATTAATTGTTGTCTGCAGTATTGCCAGATGCCGTCGGAAAGCAATAATGCAGAAGATTTAGTTTAACATATATAATTATTGACGGCTTAAAAAATCCATATTAAAATTTAATTTTCGAACTCAATTCCTTCTCTTTTAGCAGAGTGTCTTACATATTCAAGTATCATATCAACCTGCTGCCGTATCGTAACGTTTGAAGTATCAACCTCTATAGCCTCCGGAGCTTTTGTTAAGGGACTAATTTTTCTTGTAGAATCTATTTTATCCCGCTGTTCTAAATTAGCTTTTACTTCTTCAAGAGAGATAGGAACGCTTTTTTCTTCATATTCTTTAGCTCTTCTACGCGAACGCTCTTCAATTGAGGCAATAAGAAAAATTTTAACATTTGCGTCCGGAAAGACAACCGTACCTATATCTCTGCCTTCCATAACCACGCCGCAGTTTTCTCTGGCAAGCTTTCGCTGCTTTTCAACTAAGATTTTTCTAACTTCTGCAATTGCGCTAATATCGCTGACATTTAAATTTACTTCAGGTAATCGTATATCGTCCGTAATATCGTTTCCGTCAACAGATACGTGCGTAATACCATTAATAAATTTAAGATCGATATTAGATTTTTTTGCTATTTCTATAATTGTTTTTGTATTTCTAAGAACGTTATTTTTTATAGCTAAGAAAGTAACGGCTCTATACATTGCGCCGGTATCAATGTATAAATATCCTAATTCTTGGGCGACAAGCTTTGCAGAAGTGCTTTTACCGGAGCCTGCCGGGCCGTCGATAGCGACTATTAATCTTTTTGACATAGATTATTAAATTACTCAATAATTATCAAATTATCAAAGGTTTTCTAACTAACTGGCTTCTAATATAAATGTAATTTTTAATCAAAAAAGCGCAATATAAAGGGGCAGCGAATTTAAGATACTTCTTCACCACCAAGTTCATTTATAATGGCATCAATATAGGTGTCACCGGTAGATTCTTTTTTTTCGTCCGGTGCTTTTACTGAAGAAGGAATAACGGGGAGGTCAATTCCGGTACTTTTTGATTCATCGCTGAAATGGAATGTCATTTTCTTGCCAAAAAATTCAAGCGTTTTTTGAGAAATGTAATCCAAATTGAATTTTACTACTTCTTTACTTTCCGGATTGTCACTATAAATATTTAGTTTATTTCCTTCGAGACTGAGTAACTTTATATCCTTAATAAATGAGCCAAAAGTCAATGATTTCTCCCTGCTTATGGATTCTACAAATCCTGCCCATTTTTGTACGATGTTGTTAAAATTTAAGTCTGCATCTTCAAAACCGTTGAAAGTCGCTGGTTTATGATAAGCAGTACCGGCAGAAGAAACAACTGCTTTCGGCTTTTCATTATTGCTTATTTGTGCAGTGTAGCTTTTTGAAATACTGTCGGAAGAATAATAATTATTTCTTGTAGGTTCGCTAACAGTAACAAGCTCCGGACTTTTTGAGGAATTAAGATCAGAGATTAAATCTGATATAGTTGCCGTTTTTTCCAGTCCGATTAAATGGCTTAATGAAATTTCAATTTTGAGCCTTTGATTTTGTGAATATCGAAGTTCCTGCTGTGCTTTGTTCAGGAAATTAAATAAGCGGAGAATATCTCCCTCGGAAAACTTATCTGTATATCCTAAATAGCGTACCTTATAGATCTCAGCGGCTTCAACCTGATTAGCGTTTTTACTTAGGACAACCGTCATAATGTTCCTGAAATGCTCAATCAGTCCGTCCATAAAGTCTATGAAGTTCCAGCCGTTATCATAAATTTGTTTGGTAACTTCAAATACTGCTTTGAAATCTTTTGCCAGTACTGCATCAGATATAGCAAAAAAGATTTCATCATCAATAAGATTCAGCATCTTGGCAACGTCGATTGCTTCAATATCATTTCCGCAAAATGAAACGATCTGGTCGAAGAAACTTTCTGCATCGCGTAATGCGCCATCGGCTTTTTTTGCTATAACTGTAAGAGTCTTATCATCTATCCTGATTTGTTCTTCTTCGGCAATTTTGCTTAATAATGATTTTATAGTATCAAGCTGTATCCTTCTAAAATCAAACCTTTGGCATCTGGAGATAATGGTAAGCGGAACTTTATGTATATCGGTCGTAGCAAAAATAAAAATAGTATGTGCGGGCGGCTCCTCCAAAGTCTTTAAAAAAGCGTTGAAAGATTCTTTGGTAAGCATGTGCACTTCATCGATTATATAAATTTTATATTTGCCTTTAGTCGGGGTATATTTTACCGAATCACGCAGTGTCCTTATTTCGTCTATACCCCTGTTGGATGCAGCGTCAATTTCAATAATATCTAATGATTGTGTGGTTTGAATTGAATTACACATCTCGCATTCGTTGCACGGTTCTGAACCCTGGGGATTCAGGCAGTTGAGAGCTTTTGCTAAAATTCTTGCTGTGGTCGTTTTGCCCACTCCGCGCGGACCGGTAAAAAGGTAAGCGTGCGCTATCCTGTTATTTTTAATTGCATTTTTTAATGTTGTTGTAATATGCTCTTGACCGACAACATCATCAAATTTTTGCGGACGCCATTTACGCGCTGTTACAACAAATGCCATCAAATACCTACAATAAGTTATTTAAAAAGTTTAAAGGGAAAAGTGCAAAGTTCAAAAAATCAAATTTTCCGGTTTTAACTTTTTGAATCTTAAATATTCAATATCTGTTCTAAATATTCAACAACCTCTTCAAGATATTTCTTATCAATTTCATTGAAAGAATTATAATAAGAACTATCTATATCTAAAACACCAAATAAGCTGCTGTCTTTTATAATGGGAATAACAATTTCCGATTTTGAATCCGCATCGCAGAAAATATGTCCTTGAAATTTATTTACATCAGGTACGATTATTGTTTCTCCCTTTTGAGCTGACATACCGCAGACGCCTTTGCCAATCTCTATAGTGTTGCAGGCAGGTTTACCTTGGAACGGTCCGAGGTAGAGCTTTTTTCCGTCGAATAAATAAATTCCGGCCCAGTTTATCTTATCAAAAGTTTGTTTAAGAACGGCAGTTAAATTAGATAAGTTTGAAAGCCAATTATCACTCTTATCTAATAAAGATTTTAACTGCTCAACAAGCTTTGTATACTGTTTATCAAGCGGAAGATATTTATCGATAAAAATATTTTTCGCCAATTATTTAGCTTTCTTTTTTGTGCTGTTGTTCTTTCTACGCACTTCTTTTTTCGGTTTCTTTAAACTGTTAAAAACATAAGGAATAGCGTCTTCAATTCTTTCAATCGGAATTATCTTTAACCCTTCTTTTACGGAATCCTGAATTTCTTTTAGATCAATCTCATTATCTTTTGGAATAAGAATAGTGCTTATTTTATTCCTTTTGGCAGCCAGTAATTTTTCATTAAGCCCGCCGATTGGAAGAACTTCGCCGCGTAAAGTAATTTCCCCGGTCATGGCAATAGCATTAGATGCCGGCCTGCCGCTTACCGCAGAAAGCAGAGCCATTGACATAGTTATTCCCGCCGAAGGTCCGTCTTTCGGAATGGCGCCTTCGGGCAAATGAATATGTACTTCTTTGCCCTTAAAGAAGTTGGGGTCGATATTGAACTCCTTTGCATTAGAGCGGATATAACTGAGCGCCGCCTGTGCAGATTCCTTCATTACATTTCCCATCTGCCCGGTTAATGTTAATTTTTCAGAACCGTTCATTATTGTTACATCTACATTAAGTATTTCGCCGCCGACACTCGTCCATGCCAAACCCGTAACACTGCCGACTTTGAACTCTTTGCTGTGTTTATGAGACCTGTAACGGGGTACTTTTAGGTATTCTTCTACCTTCGCGCTGTCAACGACATATTTAAGTTTGGTTTTATGCTTTCCGTTGGATGATTCTTTTAATACTATATCCCTTGCTAACTTTCTGCAAATTGAGGCAAGCTCTCTTTCAAGATTTCTTACGCCTGCTTCACGCGTATATTCCGTAATTATTATTTTTATTGCTTCATCGGTTATCATTACGCCTTTTTTGTTAAGACCATGATTTTTAAGCTGCTTAGGAATAATATGACGTTTTGCAATTTCAATCTTGTCATATTCAAGATAACCGGGCAGTTCAATTATTTCCATCCTGTCCTGTAAAGGAAGGGGAATATTATAACGCACATTAGCGGTTGTAATAAACATTACCTGCGAAAGATCATAATCAATTTCAATATAATGATCGTTAAATATATGGTTCTGTTCGGGATCAAGAACCTCCAGCATTGCCGATGAAGGATCACCCCTGAAATCGGTGCTCATCTTGTCTATTTCATCAAGCAGCATAACGGGATTTATTGTTCCTGCTTTCTTCATTGATTGAACTATCTTACCCGGCATAGAACCGATATAAGTCCTTCTGTGCCCTCTTATTTCCGCTTCATCTCTAACTCCGCCGAGGCTTATCCTTACAAACTTTCTTCCAAGCGCTCTTGCAATAGATTTACCCAAAGAAGTTTTGCCCACTCCGGGTGGTCCTACAAAGCATAATATCTGTCCGCGTATCTGTTTAACAAGATTTAAGACAGCAATGTGCTCCACAATTCTTTCCTTCGGCTTGTCCAAACCGAAATGATCTTCATCCAAAATTTTCTGAACATGATTGATATTTAAATCGTCCTTCGTCTTTTTTGACCAGGGTATATCAACAAGCCAATCCAAATAATTCCGTATAACAGTTGATTCGGGAGACATAGACGGAGTTTTTTTAAGCTTATTAAGCTCTTCAAATGCTTTTGCTTCCGCTTCTTTAGGCATTTTTGCTTTTTTTATCTGGTTTTTCAGCTTTACAAATTCCGGTGTTGCATCATCCTCATCGCCAAGTTCATCCTGCAGAATTTTTATCTGTTCCTGAATGATAAACTTACGCTGTGTTTTGGCAATATTTTCCTGTACTTTATTATCTATCTCCTTTTCAATCTTTAATATGTCAATTTCAGAGTTCAGTATTTTTATAACTTCATAGTACTGCTCTTTCAGCGTAAATTTCTGGAGGATTGTTTGTTTTACTTCAATAGCCTGATTAATATTGGCAGCCACATAAAAAAGCTTGCGGTCGGGTTCGTCAATATTTTCAAATGCAGAAACAGCTTCATTTGGAATGTTCCTGTTGATTTTTACGTAATCCTTAAAAAGCTGGGACATTTGTCTTGTCAGGGCATTCAGTTCGTGATCCTGTTCATATTCAGGGACGATAACTTCTATCTTAGCTTCGAAGAAATTTTTATTATCGGTAAATTCTATAATTCTTCCCTGCAGAAGACCATCGACAAGAATTTTCATTAAACCGTTGGGCAATTTTAATATTTGTACAATTTTTGCGATGGTTCCTTCGCTATAGATATCATCTTTTTTAGGGTCTTCAATATTCGATTTTTTTTGTGTAGATAAGAAAATATATTTCGTTTTCTCAAGCGCATAATTTGCAGCCCTGATGGACTGCTCGCGCCCTATAAGAACAGGGAAAATCATATAAGGGAAAAGGACTAAATCTCTTAAAGGTAAAACGGGAAGAATTCCCGGTATATTTTCTACAATAGAATTATCGTTCGGATCGCCAATTTCGATATTATCAGGTTCGCTCAAGTAATCACTCCTTTGCTTTTCAAATCATTATTAGTAATGAAATATACCGAAAATCGTTCCGGCTTTCAAGGATTTGATTTCTCATGTCTCACATTTCATTTTACTAAATTCTTTATATTTACACACCAAATAATATTATAAGAATAGGAAAATAATGATAGAAGATGTTATTAAAATATCGAAAGAAGCGGGGGAAATTATCAGAAATGGTTTTGGTACTAATTTTAACATAGAGTTTAAAACTAACGAATCCAACCTGGTCACGGAGATTGATAAAGCCTCTGAAAAGCTCATAACCGCATTTATAAAGAAAAATTATCCCACTCATGGTATACTTGCCGAGGAAGGCGGGGAGACAAAAAACAGTTCCGAATATTTATGGGTAGTTGATCCGCTTGACGGTACAACAAACTTTGCGCATGGTCTCCCGATATTTTCCGTGTCAATCGGTGTGCAGAAAAACGGCAAAACTATTGCGGGAGTTGTTTATGATGTAATGCAGGATATTGTGTATTCCGCCGAACAGGGAAGCGGCGCTTTTGCCAACGGTAAGAAAATTTCCGTCGGTAAAAATGATAAGCTTAGCCGAAGCGTTCTTGTTACCGGTTTTCCTTATGATGTTGCCGGTAATCCTGAAAATATTTTTAAAATATTTGAAGCGCTTACAAAAGCCTCAAGAGGGCTTAGAAGGCTCGGTTCTGCTGCAATTGATTTCTGCTATGTAGCAAAAGGAGTATTCGACGGCTTCTGGGAAATCTCCTTAAATTCATGGGATATTTGCGGAGGAAAACTTATACTTGAAGAAGCCGGCGGTATTGTTACCGATTTTTACGGGAATGAAATAGATATATTCTCCAGGAAAATATTAGCTACCAACCGGCTTATTCATAATTCAATGATTGAAATATTGAAGAATAATTAATTCATCCTAATCCCCGGTTTGCATTTATTCCCCTCTTGAGATTGTATTGTCCCTTCTTGACCGCACCACTATGTGCGAGGGGGTAGGGGCTGTGTAAAAGGGCTTATACTTATCGTATCCATAAATTATTTAGCTGTAATATTTTTATATATTAGANNACATATACTTGTCTAATAAGTATTAATAAATATAAACCGGTGTACAATAAAGTAATCAAGAAATGTTCAAAACAGTTCATATCATTATAAGAAGTAATTAAAGAGTGCTTTATTCTGTACGAATAAATATCAAAAAGAACATAGAATATATTTTACTATTGAAATTATTTTAATGGCATGATTTTATATATATGTAATTGGTTTATTATGTGGAAAGTATATTTTTTAAAGATAATCAATTACTAAGGAAGTTAGGAGCTAAAACAATGTTAAAGGTGATACTATGAAAATATCAACATGGATTTTATTGCTATTGGT
>PLNZ01000105.1 GCA_003142915.1 Ignavibacteriales bacterium
ACTTTCTTTAAAACTTACGATTCCGGCAATATTATTTTTATCAGCGCCTTGAATAACAGGACTAAATCTTGTCTCAGCAAGTTTTTCCATAAAATAAGATGAATTATCTATTATACAATTTTCTATATCACTAAAGCCATGCTGTTTTAAGAGTTTTAGAGATGCATTCAGTGCATAAATTCCTATAGAGTTAAGCGTTCCGCCCTGATAACGGTCGGCAGACTTCTTTAATTTTAACTCATAATGTAAAAAATTCCAAGCATCCTCAACTGAAAGCCAGCCTAAACAATTCTGGTCAATTTTCTCTTGCAGGCCTTCTGATAAATAAATAAATCCAAGTCCCTGCAAGCCCAAGAGCCACTTTTGGCTACCTGCAGAGACAAAATCAATATTGTCTTTAATAACATCCAACTGTACAGCGCCAAGACCCTGAATTGCATCAACCGAAAAGATTATTTCTTTCTGCCGGCAAACCTTTCCTATTTTTTCAAGATTCACCCTGTACCCGGTTAAGAATTGAACCTGACTTATTGAAATTAATTTTATTTCCGGGACAATTCTTTCAATAACATCCTCTGCGGAAACAATTCCATCATGAGATTTAACAAAATCAATAACAATTCCTTTTTTCTGAAGATTTAGAAACGGATAAACATTTGCCGGGAACTCAAGATCATTAAGGAGTATATGATCTCCCTGTTTCAATTTCAAACCGGCGGCTAATATGTTTATACCATTGGTTGTATTATCAACAAAAGCTATACGATCAGGGGATGTG
This sequence comes from Ignavibacteriales bacterium, assembly GCA_003142915.1. Lineage (GTDB taxonomy): Bacteria > Bacteroidota > Ignavibacteria > Ignavibacteriales > Ignavibacteriaceae > FEN-1297. The sequence goes on from PLNZ01000105.1 coordinate 779, forward strand.
TTGATTAAAGAAGCGAGATCTGATTTTGTCTCATTAATTATTACCTGCAGCTCGACGTAATCATCAATGTTTGCTGCGCTTTTCTCAAAGAGTACATTATGAATGCTCTCAATTACCGGAGTACAAACCGGCGCAATAGATGCGTGATTAAAATAAATTTTTCCACATTTAAGATAAGGGAACAGTTCTCTTGCCTTTTTTACATTTAACATTTTTTCAATTCCAATATTATTCATGAAAATTGTTGATGCAAATTTAACAATTTGATTTAAAGATAGTATTGAACGACTTCTTTTAATTTTTTTGTATTAAAAATCAAGAACAAGTTTTTTTGAAATTCTTCATAATAATGATTAGATTTTAACTGCGAAATTAGTTGATAATTTTTACTGCCTATTAAGCGTTTTATATAGTAACATATAATGCCGAAGCAAAAGGATTATTTCATATTTCTGCCATTGAAAGAATTGAAGAAGGAATTCAAGTACTGACAGCTGTAAGGGCCGACAAGTATGATTCTAAAGGGGTTTATGAAAAAAACCCGTGTTTGATTTAGTTGTGAAAAGATCAAAGATCTTTAAGCAAAATCTAAACCAAGCAAGACAAATAATAAAAATCGTATTAACGATAAAAAGAGAAGGAGAAAATAATATGGGTATTTTCCGCAAAAGCGGATTGAATTCCTTAAGACTAAGTCAACAGGATACTTTTACAAAAACTAAGATCCTTTGCACTCTGGGGCCTGCTACAAATTCAGCCGGTATAATAAGAAATTTGATTCAATCAGGTATGGATGGAATTAGGCTCAATTTTTCATATAGTAATTATGATTTTTTTACGGAGCTATATAATGAAGTTGACAAAGCATGCGAGGATGCAAAAACACCTTTGGCGGTGTTAATGGATTTGCAGGGACCTAAGATCAGGATAGGTGAACTAACTTCACCGGAGATAGAAATTAACTCGGGTGAAACAATTGAAATTACTATTGATGAAGTAAAAGGGACGAAGGAATTAATTTCAACATCATACAAGCATCTGCCTAAAGATGCTGAGATAAACGACCCCATTTTGATTGATGATGGGCTTATCCGTTTAAAAATTATTGAAAAGAAAAGTAATTCTGTTATTTGTAAAGTTGAAGAAGGCGGAATATTACGTCCAAAGAAAGGGATGAACCTTCCAGGTATGCTTCTTTCAACACCGTCAGTTACGGAAAAAGATTTTGATGATATAGAGTTTGCACTAAAGCATAGGGTAGATTACATAGCGCTTTCTTTCGTAAGATCAGCAAAAGATATTTTGCATCTGCGTCAATGGCTTAAAAATAAAAATCAGATAAGACCTATAATTGCAAAGATTGAAAAGAAGGAAGCTGTTGATAATTTTAATGAGATATTGGAAGCAGCGGATGGTATAATGGTTGCCCGCGGTGACCTGGGTGTGGAATTACCACCGCAGGAAATTCCTATAATACAAAAGATGATTATTAAGAAATGCAATGCCGTGGGGAAGCTTGTTATTACTGCAACGCAGATGCTTGAATCAATGATTCACAACCCGATTCCTACGCGCGCAGAAGCTTCGGATGTTGCCAACGCAGTACTTGACGGAACAGATACCGTTATGCTAAGCGGCGAAACATCCATCGGCAAATATCCTGTTCAGACAGTAAAAATGATGAATGACATTGTCCGGAAGGCTGAATTGTACCTACAACCTCTAAAAGATAATGAATTCGTTATCCCTTCCAATATTGAAGAAAATCTTTTCGATTCAACCGGCAAAGCAATTTCGGCTATTAGCAGACAGGTAAATGCTTCCGCAATTGTTGTGTTTACTTATAAGGGACGCACAGCAAGAAACCTTGCAAAATTTAGACCGCCTTCTAAAATAATTGCTGTATCAAATAGCGTTGATACAATACACAATCTATGTTTATGCTGGGGCGTAACATCAATTTTTATGGATGATATCGACAAGGAACATATTGCAATCGACAAGGCAAAAAAATTAATTTTTGATGCCGGACTTGTGAAAGAGGGAGATATTGTAATATTCACTGCCGGGGCGCCATATTCCGAAAAGAGCCGTGTTAACTGGTTAAGATTTGAAGCTATATAAAGTTTGGTATTTAAAATTACCGAATGTCTTCATAATTTATTCTTGTCCTTATTTTCATCACTATTGCAGCTTAATAAGATAAGCGTAAATTCAAGATTAATTAAGAAAATAGTATAATTGATATGAGTAATGTTATGGAAACTGATAAATTAAAAGTAGCACAGTGGTGGGAACCGGTTGAAAACGGAAAAATTCTTTGTACACTATGTCCCCGCTACTGTAAGATTGGTGAAGGGCAAGCCGGGTTCTGTTTTATAAGACAAAACCATAACGACAGGCTATACTCAATCGGTTACGGCAGGCCTACAGGTTTCGCGATTGATCCTGTCGAAAAAAAACCACTCAGCCATTTTTATCCGGGAACTTCAATATTAAGCTTTGGCACAGCCGGCTGCAACCTTGGATGCAGGTTCTGTCAAAACTGGTCTATAAGCAAAGCAAAATTAGATGATTTGAATTCGATTTATGCATCGCCTGAAGATGTAGTTAATCTTGCAAAGAAATATAAGACGCCTTCAATTGCATTTACGTATAACGATCCCACAATCTTCGGCGAGTATGTAATTGATATTTCAAGAATTGCAAGAGAAGAAGGAATTAAGACCGTTATGGTCACCGCAGGGTACATCGATAAAAAAGCGCGCAACGATGTTTATAAATATATAGACGCTGCAAATATTGACTTGAAAGGATTTACAGACAGATTTTATTTCAAGCTAACGTCTTCTCATTTGAATGACATACTTGATACCCTAGTCTGGTTAAAAAAAGAAACTGCAATCTGGTTTGAAATTACTACTCTTCTTATCCCGGACGAAAATGATTCTCCTGAAGAGGTAAAGCAAGAATGTGATTGGATAATGGAAAATCTTGGCGGGGGCATCCCGCTTCATTTTACAGCCTTCCACCCTGACTTCAAAATGACATACAAAGAAAGAACCCCCGAAAAGACACTTAACACTGCAAGAGAAATTGCACTTTCCATGGGAATTAAATATTGTTATACCGGCAATGTACACAACATAGATGGTCAAACAACATACTGTCCCGGCTGCAATACTCCTCTTATTAAAAGAGATTGGCATTCAGTAATCTCCAACAAAATCAGAGACGGTAAATGTTACAATTGTGGAATTGAAATTGAAGGCAGGTTCTGATTATTGTTTCAATTTTTAATTGTTGAATTACTCCATACTATTTGTAACTTATAAAACAATAGAACTAGTTGTCAGACCCGCATAATTCAATTTAAATTTATTCTTCAGAAACTTTAACATGTTTTAAGAAGTTTATATATTGGTAATTAAAGTTATTAATTACTATAAAAATAAATTTTCCAGGAAGATAAGCGAATAAACCAAATATAATTTTAGGGACAACAACTTATGGGATTACTTTCAGAAAAAACTACTTTTATAACAGGGGCTACTTCAGGAATCGGGAAAGCGTGTGCGGAAGAATTTGCTAAAGAAGGCTCAAACCTTATTCTTTCGGCAAGGCGTATTGAAAAATTAAATGAGTTTGCAGGATTATTGAAAAAGCATTTTGGAATAAAAGTCTATCCGGTTAAGCTTGATGTTAAAAATTATAATGATGTAAAAAATACTATATCATTATTACCTGAAGAATGGAAAAAGATTGATATATTAATAAACAATGCCGGACTGGCAAGAGGTTTTACCAAAATATACGAAGGCAATGTTGAGCATTGGGAAGAAATGATTGATACTAATATTAAAGGACTTCTTTACGTTACAAGACAAATACTCCCATTAATGGTTGCACGGCTTCATGGTCATGTTATTAATATCGGTTCAACTGCAGGGCATGATGTTTATCTAAACGGAAATGTTTACTGCGCTACAAAATTTGCTGTTAAGGCATTAACGCAAGCTATCAGGATTGATACACTGGATAAAAATATCCGCGTAACCGCTGTTGATCCCGGTATGGTACTTACTAATTTCAGCAATATAAGGTTCTCCGGTGATTCTGCAAAGGCTGACCAAGTCTACGAGGGAGTTAAGCCTCTTTCGGCAGAAGATATAGCAAGCACGGTGCTATTTTGTGTTACTCGTCCTGAACATGTAAATATTAGTGAAATTATTGTCACCCCAATTCAGCAAGCTTCTTCAGCATATTTAAACAGAAAAAAATAAAATTAAATATTAGTTGTCAACAATTTGATAAAGAATAAATAAAAAAGGCTGGCAGGGATTAAATCCTAGCCAGCCTTAATAATTGGATATACCATTTTTATACAAACATAGTTATATCTCCGGCGCCTTGCCTAACCACTTCAGGAAGATCCATACTTAAATCTACAATGCTCGAAAGAATACCTGGAGGATTTCCTGACGCAAGCATCAGATCTACCTGTGAATTAAAAATATTTTTTATTTCAAAAGGATCAAGCAAAACCTGTCCTTTCCTATTAGTTGTGCTGGTACTAATTATAGGATTGCCCAATTCTTCAACCAGCTTAATTGTAACGGAATGATTCGGCACGCGGATACCAACGGTTTTTCTTTTGCTCCATAATTTTTTAGGAACCAATTTGGCAGCCGGTAGAATAAAAGTATATGGCCCCGGTAATAAATGTCTCATCGATTTGTAAGCATAATCGGAAACTTTGGCATATTTAGCGATATCTTTAAGATTTGCACAAACAAAGCTAAGTAATTTGGTACTGCTATCATTTTTAATACTGAAAATTCTTTCGAGCGCTTCTTTATTAAAAATATCACAGCCGATACCGTAAACGGTATCGGTGGGATAAATAATTACCCCTCCGTTTTTTAAGACTTCAACCGCTTTAT
>PLNZ01000127.1 GCA_003142915.1 Ignavibacteriales bacterium
TAGATGAAAAACGATGGCCGCCGCTGCCATCCGCTGCAAAATACATATAATTATTTTTATTAGGGTACAAAGCCGCAAGTATAGCGGCTTTATCGGGGTTATTTATAGCGCCCGGCGGAAGTCCGTAAATTATATAAGTATTATAAGCAGATTTTATTTTTAAATCATTGTAATTTAATCTCCCCCATTGTCCCTGCTTTGCAAATTCAACTGTAGGATCAGCCTGCAGCTTTATACCGGATTTCAATCTGTTATAATAAACTCCGGCAATAATCGGCATTTCCGATTTTTTATTTGTCTCACCTTCAATAATTGAAGCCAAAGTTATTATTTGTTGAACCGAATAACCCAGTTTCTTTGCTCTTTGCTTTAAGGAATCTGTCATAAAATTTTGGAATCCCCTGAATAATTCTTTTAATATTTCATGAGGTGAACTGCGCTCATAAATATCATATTTCCTTGGTAAAATATATCCGAGCAAAGAAGGCGCTTTTACACCCAGCGAATCAAGAAAATCCTTTTTCCGGCTTAGCTTTAATATTTCAGTCGAATCGGTAAAGACATCACTGTTAAGTGTTGATGCAACCATGTTGAGCGATGAACCGGGAATTATTACCACTGATTTTAATAAATCACCTTTACCATCTACAAGATAATCGATCAAATCCAGATAACTAAGTCCGTTTGGTATATAATATCTTGCAGCTTTAATTTTTCGTTCGGCGCCGTAGATAAAAGCAGTAATTTTAAAATTTGTCTTCCCGGGAATGACCCCTTTTGAATAGAGGTCATTTGATATGTCGGAGAGAGCTTCTCCTTTTCTTATTTCCACCTTTATCGGCGCCTGACCCATATAATAATTTGGAGTAAAAAAAGTGAGATACATAATTGTAAGCACAAAAAGAAAAAATATTGCAACAATAAAAACTTCTTTCTTAGAAAGAAGTTTTCCCATACCAATTTTCATTTTTTCAGTTGAAATATTAAAAATATTTCCTTTATCCAGTTCTTCTCTTTGAATAGCACGCGACTCATCAAGAATTCTTTCGTAAATGCGAAGTAAAACGTCCTTACGAAGAGGTTCTTCAACATATGATGATATCCTTTCCGCAATTTCTTTTTCCCTTTTAGGATTATAAGTCGGCAGATTCATTGAGCGTTTAACTCTGCCTATTAGGACCGAGTGTAATGTGCGTTTACTTAATAAACTTACGATTTGTTTATCGATATCATCCATACCATCGCGTAGTTTACTAAGAATTTCTTCTTTTTCTTTTGAACTAAGCGTGCTGAGTTCTGTTTCTATTTTTTTATAAATATTATCCATTAAAGATTAAAAAAATATTTTAAGAGTCATACAATTTTTATCATTAGAAAGATACAAACATTCATTTTGAATAAATATTTCTATTTGAAAACTCAAAAATATTAATATAATATTACATAGAAACACTTACACAAAATGCTTTTTCGATAATCCCGGAAAAGGACTATAGCTTAAGTTAGAAGTATAACCGGCTTCAAATAATTTCAATCCCCTGAAAGCGATCATAGCAGCATTATCACCGCAGAATTCCGCCCTGGGAATTACGATCTTCTTGTTAAACTTTGCCGCCACTTTAGTCATTTCTTCTTGTATGGCTTTATTAGCTGCAACTCCTCCGGCAAGAGAGATGGAATTTACTTCAAAATTATTTAATGCCCTCACCGTATTCCTGGATAAAGCTCTAACAACAGCATTTTGAAAAGATGCTGCTATGTCATTTAAGTCTTGTTCGGGAATATTTTTGCTTCCGTCAAAATTATTTTGAATATACCGCAAAACGGACGTTTTCAATCCGCTAAAAGAAAAATTATAAGGCTCTTTAAGTTCGGCTATAGGAAATTTTATTTTTTCAGGATTCCCTTCGGCAGCCGCTTTTTGAATATTTGGTCCGCCGGGATAACCAAGCCCGAGCATTTTAGCAACTTTATCAAAAGCTTCTCCGGCAGCATCATCAACAGTTGAGCCAAGTTTTTTTATTTTTGTAAAACTTTCCACAAGAAGTAAAAGTGTATGCCCGCCTGAAACCACAATACCAAGAAATGGAAATTCAGGCTTATCTTCCATAAGAAAACCTGAGTATAAATGTCCTTCAATATGATTTACGGCAATAAAAGGCTTTTTTAATGAAAAGGACAAGCCTTTAGCAAACGTCAGCCCCACAAGTAAAGCGCCTATTAACCCTGGACCTGCAGTCGAGCATATAACATCTATGTCGTTAAGATTTAAACCTGATTTTTTAAGCGCATCCTTAACTAAAGGAATAACTATTTGCAAGTGGGCACGACTTGAAAGTTCAGGTACAACCCCGCCGTATTTTGAATGGAAATCCTGCGAAGAGATTAGATTCGCCGTCAGGTATTCATTCGATATTATGGCAACCGAAGTTTCATCGCAGGAACTTTCAATACCTAAAATATTCATCTATTTATCATAAATAAACTTCTGAAAATATATCCTGCAATTTGCGGATTTTCTTTCAATCTTCTTACAGAGTAAGCGTACCAGTCTTTTCCGAACGGAACATAAATTCTGATTTTATAACCTTCGGAATTAATTTTATTCCGGAGGTCTTCTCTAACTCCAAGTAACATTTGAAATTCAAATTTATCTTTTGGAATATTAAGATCCTTAATCATTTTCTTAGCAGCCTTAATAAGATATTCATCGTGAGTTGCAATACCTACATAATTTCCGGCTTTCAAAATAGCTTCAAGAATTTTTAAATAATTGTCGCGTATTTCCTGTTTGCCTTTGAAAGCAATTGAACGCGGTTCAATGTAAATTCCCTTACAAAGCCTGTAATTTGTTCCAATCTTATTTAACATAATGACATCATCGTAAGTACGTTTCAAATAAGCCTGGACAACTACACCGGTATTATCATAATTTTCTTTAAGCCTTTTCAGCAATTTAAAAGTTGAATCGGTATAAGGAGAATCCTCCATATCAATCCTGATAAAATTGTTTATTTTTTTTGCTCTTTCAGTCAGTTCGGAAATTTGCTTAAAGGCAATATTTTCATCTATACTTAACCCCATCTGTGTAGGTTTAATAGAAAGATTTGCCGGCAAATTATATTCATGAATAATTTCAAGAACTTCAAGAGCTTTATTTTTTGCTCCAACTGCTTCTTCTTTGTTTTTAACAGACTCACCGAGAACATCTATGGTTGAGTAAATACCCTTTTTATTTAGAGACTTTACTAACTCCATTGCTTCGTCCAAAGTTTCGCCGGCAATATATCCTTGGAAAAAAAACCGACTATTGCTTTTGGCATCAATTGGACGATCGCCACAATAACTTTGTTAAAGAACGACACGGAACACTCCTATAAATTTACGTTTACTGACCATTTGATTTTAGAAACAGGCCGGTCAGCTTTTAAATATTTTACCTGTTTCATAAGAACCAAAACTTTTTAATTTGATTGAAATTTCAGAAAGATGATTTAATGCATTTTTTACTTTTGTGTCTTCCATACTGCCGGATAAGTCCATATAAAACACATATTCAAATGGTTTATGAGGTATTGGCCTGGATTCTATCTTAAGCAGATTGATGTCCCGCAAAGCAAAGACACTTAATGCTTTGAATAATGCACCGGGTATGCTCTTCAATTCAAAACATATTGATGATTTCGGGTTGTGAAATCCCTTTTTAATTTTCTTTTTGCTTATTACTAAAAATCTTGTGAAATTTTCTTTATTATTCTGAATATTACTCTTCAATATTTTCAAACTGTATAATTGCGCTGCATTTCTACTGGCAACAGCGGCAGTTGGAATTTGAGTATCCTTTAATGTAATTAAGGCTGAACCGGCAGTATCATAAGCCGGAATAAGTTGTGCATTCTTTAATGTCTTTAGAAATAAGGAACACTGGCCGAGAGCCTGAGGATGAGAATAAACTTTCTTTATTTGGTTTAACTTATATTTTTCACCTGCAAGAAGATGATGATTTATTTGAAGATTCAATTCGCCAATAATAGAAAGCGAATTTTGCAATAGTAAATCATAGGTCTCAAACACGCTGCCGTATAAAGAGTTCTCGATGGGAACTACCCCGTAGTCTACTTTTTTTTCTTTTACTTTTAGAAATACTTCATCAAAAGAAAAAGAAGGAGAGATTGAAATATTGTTCCCAAATAATTTTTTAGCAGCAATTTCACTATATGCACCGCGTTCGCCTTGGAAAGCAATTTTAATCATTTATATTTACTAATCCTTTAACAATTTTTGAAAATAGAAAAGCTTTATTTTTTAAATCATCCAGATTACCGTTATTTCCGAAGACAAAATCAGCACACTGTGCTTTTTCCTCTTCGGGAATTTGATTCTCATTTCTTTTAATGAATTGTTCAGGCGAATAATTTTCCAATTCAATTTTTCTTTTCATTCTTAAATTTTTATCGGCAGTGATTAGAATAATATAATCAAACCGTGATTCCATATTAGCTTCATAAATCAAAGCCGCTTCAGCGGCAACAATATCATTATTTTTTAATAATTCATTGGTTAAAATATCAACTTTTTTAATAACTTTCGGATGAAGTATAGAATTAATTTTTAAAACATTCTCGCTGTTTGAAAAAACTTTTTCTGCCAGAAATATTTTATTTGGTTTTCCGCCCAAGTATGAGTTCTCACCGAATATGCGTGTAATTTTCTTTATTATATCTTTATCATGTTCCAACAATTCTTTGGAAATATCATCAAGATTTATTACCGGTATTCCTTCAGATTTTAAAAAATCGCAGAATGCTGTTTTGCCGGAACCGATTCCCCCGGTAACAGCAAGCTTTATTTTTTTAACTTTATGCATTGTAATTATAAGATTGGGAATGCGGGGTCACGTTTACCTCGCACATTTGTCCCGTAGCTAGCGGGATTTATCTTGCAAAGCTAATCTTTCTTACTTCTCTTATCACTGTAACTTTTATCTGTCCCGGGTATTCCATCTCACTCTCTATCTTAGCGGCAATATCATGAGAAAGTTTTTCAGCGACGAGATCATCAATTTTATCATGTTCAACAACAACTCTTATTTCACGTCCGGCTTGAATTGCATAAGTTTTTGCAACGCCTTCAAAGGATTTTGCAAGGGCTTCCAAATTTTCAAGCCTCTTTACATAACCTTCCAGAGGTTCGCGCCTTGCACCGGGACGCGCACCACTTATAGCATCGGCAGCCTGAACCAGCGGCGCAATCGGGTGTTCCATCTCAATATCTTCATGATGAGAACCGACAGCATTAACAACTATAGGGTGTTCCTTAAATTTCTTTGTAAGCTCATAACCTAACAAAGCATGAGGCCCTTCAACGCTTTTATCTACTGTTTTACCTATATCATGGAGTAAACCGGCTCTTTTTGCAAGTGTGGGATCCAGCCCGAGTTCCGAAGCCATTATCCCCGTAAGATAAGCAACTTCTATACTATGCTGGAGAAGATTTTGCCCGTAACTTGAGCGGTATTTCATTTTGCCTACATGCTTAATTAATTCCTGGTGCATATTATGAAGACCGAGTTGTAAGATTGTATTCTCCCCTTCCTTTATCATTTCTTCTTCAAGTTCCTGCCGGACTTTCTCTACAACTTCTTCAATACGCGCAGGATGAATACGGCCATCGGTAATTAATCTCTCCAATGAAAGCCGTGCAACTTCTCTTCTGAATTGATCAAATGATGAAAGGATAACCGCCTCGGGGGTATCGTCAACAATAACGTCTACACCTGTAGCAGCTTCAAAAGACCTGATGTTTCGGCCTTCCTTGCCGATAATTCTTCCTTTCATTTCATCATTTGTAATTTGGACTACGGAAACCGTAGTTTCAATCGAATGATCAGCCGCCGATCTTTGAATAGCCTGAACAATTATTTTTTGAGCTTCTTTTTTAGCATCTGATTTAGCCTGGTCATGAATTTCCTTTATAATATGGCTTACTTCCGATTTTGCAGTATTGGTCATATTCTCCATCAGCATATTTTTTGCTTCTTCAGAAGAAAGCCCGGAAATTTTTTCCAGCCTGGCATTCTGCTCAATTCCTAATTTATCAATTTCAGCAGCTTTAAGCTCAATATTTTTTTTAAGATCGGTTAATTCCTTTTCAATCTGTTTACTTTCTTTTTCTTTTTTAATAACCAGATCAAACTTTTTTTCAATATTTTCTTCCCGAGTATTTAATTGTTTTTCTATGTTTCCGATTTTTTGTCTTTTCTGATTTATCTCAGTATCGAATTCCATTTTCTTTTTATACCATTCATCCTTAACCTCAAGTAACTTTTCCTTCTTAGTATTATTTGCCTCTTTTTGAGCTTCGGAAATAATTTGCTTTGCCCTTTCCTCGGCAGAAGCAATACTTTTTTTCCCTATTTTAGAATTGAACATCCACCCTAAGTAGAAAAATAATACCACGAGAACAATCGCCATTGGTATCAACAATAACACGTCCATTTTTCCTCCAGTGCAGGGGTTAATATTATTAACCGCATCTGTCAGTCACTGCTTAATAAGGAGAAAAACCCTATTAAATCAGTGTGGGAATCTGCCCGAACGTTTTTTGCTTCCTCTGTCCCATCCCGGTTTCCCGGGATAAGTTCCCACCGAAGCAGGATAAGGCCTGCAATAGGCGCCGAAAGTCAAACTCCCTATGGTCTGTAAGTTAGTTTTTCATTTATAACGGACTGACAGAGCGGTATTTAAATCTTAAGATGGGTCAGATATAGCAGGTTCATTTAATAGAAGCTTAATCTTTTTTATTTTATCTGATGATTGAATAAGAAATTCCCTGTTTTTATTTTTTTCAAGGAATAAATCGTACGCAATATTTAAGCATGCAATTATAGCAATAGTCTGCGCCGGTTGATCGGGCAGTTCTTCCTTTGTCTCTTCTATAACTTTATTAACATAAACAGCAAGTTCCTTTGCTATTCCTTCATTTTCGACAAGTAAAGAATATTCTTTATCAAATATTTTTATTTTTAGCTTCTTTTTATCTGTCATTTATATCTATTCCATCTAGCAAACAATATGTTTAAGAACTTAAATGATAATCAATTTTAGATAACAAATTTTGTAATTTAACTTTTAAATTCTCTCTCTCCTTCAAATTTAGTGAATTAAATAAGTTTTTGTCACCATCATTTTTTGGTGCTTTCATCTCACTCTCAAGTGATGCAATTTTCTGGTGTAAAAAGGAATTTTCATTCCGTAAGCGCAATAATTCTATATCCCGGTCTCCTATTTTTCCGATTAATTCTTTATTCTTATGAATTAATATCGACAATTGTGCTTCAACTGAACTTAACTCATTTAGCAGAATTTCATGATTAATTAAATCAGCCATTTAGATACCTCTTAAAGCCGCATTAAAATTCTTAGCTACCGACATAATAATATGATTAAATTCTTTTTCCACTTCTTCTTCAGTTAAAGTTCTTTCTTCTGAATAAAATTCCAAACTGAAAGCCATGCTTTTCTTCTCATTACCTAATGATTCATTTTCAAAGAGATCAAATAATGTAATAGATTTTAAGAGAATCGGACCTGACTTTCTTATAAACTTAATTACCTGCTCATAAGTTACTGATTTATCGAATATAAAAGCAAGGTCTCTTATCGATTTTGGAAATTTTATAGGTTCCAGGTATTTTTTTGATTTTGCTTGAATTTGCTTTAACAAGCTTATATTAAGTTCAAAGCAGAACACATCTTGCTGTATATCAAAATTTTTAATGACCTGCTTCTTAATTTTACCGCCGGTTCCAACTACTTTGTCACCATAATTTTTAACAAATGAAAACTCAAATAAACTTTCAGGATTATCAAATTCGTAACTTTCAAAGAATACATTTTCAAAAGGAAGTTTTTCCAATAAGCTGTTTACAACCCCCTTCAGGCTATATAAACTAGCTCGTTTTTCTTCAGAATACCACGTCTTCTGATTAATTTTTCCGGTTAAAATCAGTAAAAGATTTTGTGATTCGGTAAAATCTTCAAAACTCCTAATTTCATTTTTACCGGGATTCATATTAAATATATCGCCGACTTCAAAAAGAGATAAATCTTTCTCGCCTACATTAATATTTTTTGCTACAGTTATTAATGCACCCGGAATAAGAGAAGTCCTTAAAAAAGCCATATCCATACTTTGCGGATTCAATATCGGGATTTTATTTCCCGTAAATGATGCAATTTTCTCACCTTGCATCGGGTTATTTATAATTTCAAAAAACCCTAATGCACAGGAATACTGCCTTATTTGATCTGTAAAACTTGATTCATCAATCTTTTCGCCAAGTGAGATAGAAATCTTTGAAATTGTAGGAATATTGTCATAGCCATTAATACGTGCAACTTCTTCTATCAAGTCGATTTCTCTTTCAAGGTCAGGCCTATAAGTAGGTATGGAAAATCGATATTCTTTTTCTGATTCGTAAATTACTTTAAGTCCGAGATGCTTTAAAATAGAAATTATTTTCCCATTCGCTATAGTATAGCCAAGTACTCTTTTTACACGATTAAAACGAATAGGAACTTCTTTTTCTTTTATTTTTTCCGGATATACATCCAGAACACCTGAAGCAACTTCACCCCCGGCTAAGTCAGCAATTAATTGCACGGCTCTTTCGACAGCATATAAAGTACCATTTGGGTCAACAGTTCTTTCAAACCGGTAAGAAGCTTCAGTACTTAAACCAAGAAGTTTTGATGTCTTTCTAATGCTTGAAGGATTGAAATAAGCGCTTTCAATTAAAATATTTTTTGTGGAATTGCTTATTTCGGAATTTTCACCCCCCATTACTCCTGCAATTCCAACAGGCTTATCGGCGTCGCAAATCATTAGGGTACCCTCAGGCAAGGCTCTTTCTTTAGAGTCAAGTGTAGTGAATTTTGTCTCAATATCAGTACTTTGTACTACAATTTTATTACCTTTTAATTGGTCAAGATCAAAAGCATGCAGCGGTTGCCCGACTTCATACATAATAAAATTGGTCACATCCACCACATTGTTTATAGGTCTCAAACCGATCTTTTTTAATTTTTTCTTAAGCCATTCAGGTGATTCCTTTATAGTTATATTTCTTACTACTTTAGCGGTATAACGCGGACAGTTTACTTTATCTTTAATCTCAATTGAAGCAAAGTCTTTAATTTTATGCGAAGATTCTTTTAATGAAATTTGAGGAAGTAAAAGTTCTTTTTTGTACAGCGCGGCAATATCGCGTGCAACCCCAATATGTGAAAGAGCATCAGACCTGTTTGGCGTAATTGCAACCTCTAAAATTGCATCATCCAATCCAAGCTCGGTAACAATCGATTTGCCAATCTGGGGTTTTTCACCAAGCACCATAATGCCCGAATGATCATCGCTTAATCCAAGTTCGGATTCCGAACATATCATTCCGAATGATTCAACTCCACGGATTTTTGCCTTCGCAATTTTGAAACCTCCATTAGGAATAACAGTACCTATTGGAGCAAAAACAACTTTTTGCCCCGCCTCAACATTTGGAGCGCCGCAAATAACCTGCAGATCTTCAGTACCGGTATTTACCGTACAAAGAGAAAGTTTATCTGCATTGGGATGTTTCTTTTTCTCTTTTATATAACTTACAATAAAATCCTTATAGGACTCTAATTCATCCACGGCGTCTTCAACTTCAAGACCGGACATAGTTAGTTTGTCAATTATATCTTTAGCAGGAATGCCCTTTAAATCAATATAATCTTTTATCCAATTAAGTGAAACTTTCAATTCTTATCTCCTGTTTAAAACTGTTTTAAGAATCTAAAGTCGTTTTCAAAAAATACGCGGATATCATCAATCCCGTATTTCAGTAAAGCTGTTCTTTCAATACCCATTCCGAAAGCATAGCCTGTATATTCTTCATGGTTATAATCAACATTATCAAATACATTAGGGTCCACGGTACCGCAGCCTAAAATTTCCAACCACCCGGTATGTTTGCAAATCCTGCACCCTTTACCATAACAGAGGTAGCAAGTAATGTCCATTTCAGCACTGGGTTCCGTAAATGGGAAAAAGCTTGGACGGAAACGGTATTTTAAATCATTTCCGTAAAATTGACGTGCAAACGAAACAAGCGTGCCTTTTAATTCTGCGAACGTAACATCCCTGTCAACATACAATCCTTCAACCTGATGGAATACACAATAACTTCTTGAGCTGATAGCTTCGTTTCTATAAACTCTCCCGGGCATGATTGCTCTTACCGGAGGTTTATATTTGTTCATTAACCTGATTTGCACAGGTGATGTGTGGGTTCTTAAAAGAAAATCTTCGGTTATAAAAAAAGTGTCCTGCATATCTCTTGCAGGATGGTCTACGGGAAAATTTAAAGCGCCAAAATTGTTATAATCGGATTCGAGTTCGGGACCCTCCATAATGGAAAATCCAAGTCCCTTAAAAATCGATTTGACCTCATCAAGGGTTTGGGTAAGAAGATGTTTACTGCCGATTACTTTTCTTATACCCGGCAGACTTAAATCCGGCTTTTTTTCAGATTCGCCGGCAGAATTTTCTAATTTTTCTTTTAATAAATTAAATTTTTCCGTTACATCATTTCTCAGAATATTTAATGATTTACCCAAAAGAGGCTTCTCCTCTTTTGAAGCATCTTTTAATTCATCAAATAACTTAGAGATTAAGCCGTTTCTGCTAAGATATTTAACACGAATATCCTCCAGCTGCTTTAAGTCATTTACCTTTAATATATCGCTGTTGAAACCGGAATTTGCTTCAGAAATCTTTTTATCAAGCATAAGGCGTCAATACAATAATATTTAAAATAATACCCCTTGGTAAAAAGAAACATTTCCAAAGGGGTAAAATTAGTTAGCCGAGAAATTAACTATTTCTGCAAAAGCTGCCGGATTTTCTAATGCAAGGCTGGCGAGTACTTTTCTGTTTATTTCAACACCTTTTTTATTAAGGAGGTTGATGAGCTTTGAGTATGTAGTTCCATTAGCCCTGGCAGCGGCATTAATTCTTACGATCCATAATTGTCTAAAGACTCTTTTCTTTAGCTTTCTGTCCCTGTAAGCATGAACTAAACCTTTTTCAACATGGTTTTTTGCAACTGTATATACCTTACTACGGCTGCCCCAGTACCCTTTCGCCTGGTCTAATATTCTTTTTCTTCTTCTGTGTGAAGCTACTTTATTTTTTGAACGTGGCATTTCACTTATCCTTTTTCGTTTACATTAATGAAGCATTGCTTGAACGCGTTTAATATCGGATTCAGACACTAAAGTGGAGCGTCTTAATTTTCTTTTTCTTTTTGTGCTTTTGGACGAAAGAATATGGCTTTTAAAAGCACTCTTTCTTTTAAATTTTCCGCTGGCGGTTTTTCTGAAAGTTTTACCGGCACCGCTGTTAGTTTTCATCTTTGGCATATCGATTTCCTGTTAATTAATCTTTTTACTTTTTGTTTTTGAAGGAACCAAGATCATACTCATTGCTTTTCCTTCCATCCTTACCGGGGTTTCAACTTTTGAAACTTCCTCAACTCTTTCAATAAACTTGTTCAACAATTCCTCACCCTTATCCGTATACGCTAATTCTCTACCTTTAAACATTACAACAACTTTTACTTTATTACCTTCTTCAAGAAAATTATAAGCATGTTTTGCTTTAAATTCAAAATCATGAACATCGGTATTAGGATGAAGTCTTATTTCTTTAAGCAGCGAAATTGTCTGATTCTTTTTTTGAATCTTTTCCCGCTTCTGCTGTTCATATTTAAATTTTCCAAAATCAAGTATTTTACACACAGGCGGTTTTGCCTGTGGAGCTATTTCAATTAAATCCTGCCCTCTTTCTCCGGCTAATTTTTGGGCATCCCTAATGGTGTAAATACCGAGCTGAGTTCCGTCAACATCTATGACTCTAACTTTAGAAGCCCGGATTTCTTCATTAATTCTAACTTCTTCCTTTTGAGCGATTGATAACCTCTCTAATTTGTTGCTGAAATCTTATTTTTTATTTCAATCTTAATATTATCAATAAAATCAGACAAAGACAAAGAGCCTAAATCACCTTTTTTATGCTTTCGCACGGAAATATTGCCTGCGCTTTGTTCCTTTTCGCCAAGGATCAGCATATAAGGCGCTTTGTGTGTTTCCCAATCTCTTATTTTATATCCAATTTTTTCATTTCTTTCATCAAGTTCAGCACGAATCCCGCTTTCTTTAAGAATATTGAGAACAGTTTTACCATAATCAATAAAATTTTGGGAAACTGGTATCACAACAGCCTGAACGGGAGCCAGCCATAACGGGAATTCCCCGGCATAATGCTCAATTAATACTCCAATAAATCTTTCAAGCGACCCAAACGGCGCTCTATGAATCACAACAGGTCTGTGTTTTTGACCGTCGCTGCCCGTGTATTCAAGATTAAATCTTTCCGGCATAATATAATCAATTTGAACAGTACCAAGCTGCCACTTGCGCCCAAGAGCGTCTTTAACCATAAAATCTATCTTTGGCCCATAGAAAGCGGCTTCACCTTCTGCAACATAATAAGTAAGATGCATCATATCTGCAGCTTCTTGAATCTCTCTTTGGGCTCTTTCCCAAAGAGTAATATCGCCGCCGTATTTATCGGAGTTACCATCCCTGAATGACAACTGAGTAGTAAAATCTTTAAAGCCCATTTGTCTAAATACAACCTGAATCAATTCAATTACATTGCAAACTTCTTCTTTTAACTGATCCTCTCTTACAAACATGTGCGAGTCGTCAACGGAAAATGAGCGAACTCTTGTTAACCCGTTCAATTCACCGGATTGTTCATACCTATATACTGTTCCAAATTCAGCATACCTGATTGGCAAATCCCTATAGCTTCTTGGCTTTGATGCGTAAATCATGAAATGGTGCGGGCAATTCATCGGCTTCAAAAGATATTCTTCTTTATCGCCTTCCAATTTAATCGGAGGAAATTGACTATCTTTATAATAAGGATAATGCCCGCTGGTTTTATAAAGATTAATATTTCCGATATGAGGTGTAATTACCGGCTCATACCCGCGTTTTCTCTGCTCTTCACGGAGATAATTTTCGAGAGTCTCTCTTAAAATCGTGCCTTTGGGAAGCCAGATAGGAAGTCCGCTTCCTACAGCTTGGGTTATCATAAAAAGTTCAAGCTCTTTACCAAGCTTTCTATGGTCGCGTCTTTTTGCTTCTTCCAGTCTTTCAAGATGTTCTTCAAGCAATTTTTTCTTGGGGAAAGAAATGCCATAAATTCTTTGAAGCTGTTTATTCTTTTCATCGCCTCTCCAATAAGAGCCGGATATATTAAGCAGCTTTATATATTTAATTTTCCCGGTTGAAGGAAGATGCGGGCCGCGGCAGAGGTCGGTGAAATTTCCTTCTTTATAAATGCTGATAACTGCAGAGTTCTCATCAATCGCTGATAATATTTCCACTTTGTAAGGATCGCCTTTTTCCTTAAAGAAGTCTATTGCTTCCTGTTTAGCAAGATCCTGACGAATAAAAACATTATTAGCTTTAGACAATTCCGTCATTTTATTTTCAATAGCTATAAGGTCGGGTTCGGCAAGATTTGAATTAATGTCAATATCATAATAAAAACCTGATTCAATGGCAGGACCAACGCCAAATTTTGCTTCGGGGTAAATTTCCTGGATCGCATGAGCCATTAAATGAGATGTAGAATGCCAGTAAACTTCTTTCCCTTTATCATCTTCAAAAGTAAGAAATTTAATTGAAGCATTGGTGTTTATAAGTGAATTTAAATCTTTTACAACACCGTTCAATTCTATGGCGAGAGTATCATCTGCTAAACGTGAAGATATGGATTCCGCAATTTTAATTGCAGTAATTCCCTTGTCATATTCCTTTGAATTTCCATCAGGAAAAGTAACTTTTATATTTTTCATGTTTAAATCTTTTCTATAAAAAAATCGGAGTGAACTCCGACTTTGTGGGCTCTAGAGGAGTCGAACCTCTGACCTTCTGTACGTCAAACAGACGCTCTAACCAAACTGAGCTAAGAGCCCAGATCAAGCTTACAATGCAAAATGTAGAATTTATAAAAATAAATTCTACATTTTTATTTTACATTGTTTATGTACCGAGGGCCGGACTCGAAC
>PLNZ01000368.1 GCA_003142915.1 Ignavibacteriales bacterium
GTAACTTTTAAGAATTATTGCAAAAATATTATTAAATTTATATTTACTAATAATTTTTATAAATAATAATTTAGTCAACACAAAAACGAGAGATAAATGCGTATAATATTATTCGGCTCTCCGGGGGTTGGAAAAGGGACACAGGCGAAAATTCTTTCTTCTAAATTTAATATCGCACACATTTCTACAGGCGATATTCTAAGGAAAGCTGTTAAAGATCAGACTCCGATGGGTATAAAAGCTCAAAGCGTATTAAATCGAGGTGAATTGGTTTCAGATGATATAATGATCGGTCTTATAAAAGACACTCTACAACAACCTGAGTGTAAAAATGGATTTATCCTTGATGGTTTTCCACGGTCCACTGCACAGGCAATTGCTTTGGATGCACTGTTAATGGAGTTAAATATAAAAGATATCCATTTACTGGCAATAACAGCGGATGAAGAAGAATTGGTTCAGCGCCTTACTCAACGAAGGGTATGCAAGCAATGCGGCAGCCTTTTCAATTATTTTGATATAAAAGACAAGACTAACTGCCCGGTATGTGATGCTGGAAACAGCTTTTACCAGCGGGATGATGATTCTGAGAAAGTAATAAGGTACAGGATAGAAATTTATAAAAATACGACAAAACCCGTCCTTGATTATTATGAAGGTAGAAAAAAAGTAATATATATTAACGGCGCGGGTGAAGTGGATAATATTACTAATGATATTTTATCCAAACTTGAACCGGATAAATAGGAATTACTTTTATTTCTGTTTTGTGACGGCAACTAGAGATTTACCGTCTTCCAGTTTATAAATTTTTGCAGGATTTCTCTTTACAATTTCGTAATTATGGGTCGCTATTAGTACTGTAGTACCCTTTGAATTTATTTTCTTTAAATTCTCAATTATTTCATCGGCTGTTTCAGGATCAAGATTGCCTGTCGGTTCATCCGCAAGAATCAGAACAGGATCATTGATAACAGCCCTTGCGATAGCTACACGCTGTTTTTCACCGCCGGATAATTCATCCGGCATTTTAAAACGCATGTGGAAAAGCCCTGCATCCGTAAGAACATCACTCACTTTCCTTTTTATCTCTTTTGATGATACCCCGGTTGCCCCAAGTACAAACGCTAAATTATCATAAATATTTCTGTTTTGGAGCAGCTTAAAATCCTGGAAAATAATTCCAAGTCTTCTGCGGAGATACGGCAGTTCTTTACTCTTAATTGTTCTTGAACTATAACCCGCTGCAATTACCTCTCCGGCATCAGGCAGGTAATTCATATATACCAACCGGATTAGAGTACTTTTACCGGAACCGCTCTTCCCGATCAAAAAGCTAAATTCGCCGTTTTCAATACTTAAATTTAAATCCGCAAATACCGGCTGGGTTTGATAACTGAAGGCTACATTTTTAAATGTTAGCATTTTTTTTTATCTTTTTAGTGATGAATTGAACTCTTTCAGATTCGGGGCTTCCTTCTTTGTATGAGAAAGCTTCGTAACATTCTCTTACCGATAAACCTGCACGTTCTAAAAGCTCAAAGTATGTTTCAAAAGAAAAAATTTTTTGATTGTGTACTTCGCTAAATATTTCGCCAGTTCTCAGTTTGATTAAAAAAGAATTTTTATGGATTTTAGTTTTTATATCATATTCACTTTTTTGTTTGAATTTTATTCCCTTGTATGTTCCCCAGCGCTCCGGTTCTTTTGCATAAAGCAGGCTGTTCTTTTCCAGGCTTGCATCAAAAGTAAAAATTCCTTTATCTGCCAGAAGATTTGATACTTGTTTGAACATATCAAGAAGCTTTTGACGGCTTGTTAAATAGTTTACACTGTCAAATGTAGCATATATAAGATCAAATTTTGTTTTAAATGGAAGCATAGCCATATCGCAGCACACTTTAGAAACTAAAGCGCTCTCATCAGATAAGAGCATATTTTTGGAAATATCGGTTGCAAATAATTTAGGNNGAGTTTCTTGTAATATCCTCATTTACGAGAGTATAAATATACTTAGCCCATAATGAATAGTTTACTTTACGCATTAAATAATTATATATAAGCGGCAGTTTTTCATAGATTTTATTTTCAATAGAACTATGCATTATTTATTCGAATTTCTATTTTTAACAATTCTCTTTGCATAAATAAAAGCGCTTATTATGCTTGATTCGTCAGCTATTCCTTTTCCGGCTATGTCAAATGCAGTTCCATGATCGGGCGACGTTCTGACGATTGGCAATCCGGCAGTAAAATTTACTCCCGAACCGAAATTAATTAATTTAAATGGGCTTAACACCTGATCGTGGTACATACCAAAGACTAAATCAACATTTTTATATGACCTGTTAGCAAAAAATGCATCCGGAGAAAAAGGCCCTCTTAGATATTCAGAAAATTTATTATTGAGAACAAATGGTTTTATAATTTTTTCCTCTTCATCGCCAATAAGTCCATTCTCTCCCGCATGAGGATTTAAACCTAAAACTGCAATCAGCGGAGAATTTATTCTCAAATCGTTTTTTAAGGAATTGTATATCACTTCAATTTTATTACTAAGAAGTTCTTTAGTAATTAACCCTGGAACCTTTTTAACCGGTTCGTGAATGGTTGCAATTGCAGCATTCATCTTTCCAGAAAGAAACATCATAACAAAATTTTTAACATTGCACCATCCGGCAAGCATCTCTGTATGACCGGGGAAATTTTTACCGGCTATTTTAATTGCGGTTTTGGATATTGGTGCGGTAATTACCGCATCGGAATAGCCGTCTTTAATCAATTCAAATGATGTTCTTATCGAATCAAACGATGCGCTGCCTGAATCAATAGTCGGTATTCCTAACTTATGTTTATATGAGCCGGTATTTAAAATTAAAACCTGCCTGCTATTCCTAATGCTGATTTTATCTGCCACAATATATTCAAATGCCGGTTTAATACTCTTTGAAACAAATTTGAAAATATTTTGCGGACAGACAAAGATAAATTCATCCTTTGAACTAAGTGCAATTTTGTTCAAAGTTTTAACAACTATTTCGGGGCCGATTCCATTGATGTCCCCGCATGTAAAAACAAATTTACTCATTTTATATTTTTAAGGTGTAATTTACTGTTTCCTTCAGAGCATTAAAATAAAAAAAACAAATTAAAGTATAAATATATCTATTTCTCAATCATTTTTCCGTTCTGATCTCATCGGCGTCAACCTAATTCTTATTTAATATATTTCCAGGCGTTACTGTTTTGCTCCACTGAGTTCTGATATGTTTCTAATTTTCAATATTACTACTAATCTGCCTGGCAGCGGACAGGTAAAATACCGCTCTGCAGCTTAGAACATTAACAATGTAGGACTTTATAAAGTCCCGATGAATCGGGGGACGACATATTAGTAGAAAAGACAAACAAATACAATCAAGGAGCCTTAGCGAGGCGATACAGTATTAAATATATTCATTATAAAAGTTGATTAATTCTGTAACCTATTAAATTCAAATATATTACGCTCATAGCGAATAAGGTTAGGTTGACTTCTATGCATCCCGATCTGGAGTTAGTAAAATCAAATTTACATTGCGAATAAATCCAATAAACCTTTAATAAATAAGATATTATTTATACGGACTAATTCTTAAAAATTGGTTATAAATTTTGCCGGGAGCATACATTTCCCATTGTTGACAATTATGAAAAGACTAATTGATCAATCGAGCTATTGAAATGATGATTAACAGTTAATATACTAACTGTTCATGTTATTTAAGAATTCCTTGTTGTTTTTTACTCCCCTCATTTTATCGAGTAAGAAATCCATAGCTTCTACCGGATTAAAATCGCTAAGAATTTTTCTTAATATCCAGACTTTTGACAGCTCATCTTCCTTCATAAGCAAATCTTCTCTTCTGGTACCTGATCTGTTAACATCAATTGCCGGGAAGATTCTTCTATCGCTTAGATCCCTATTAAGAACCAATTCCATATTACCGGTTCCTTTGAACTCTTCAAATATAACGTCGTCCATCCTGCTGCCTGTATCTATTAAAGCAGTAGCAATGATTGTTAAGCTTCCACCGTCTTCGGTATTACGTGCAGCGCCGAAAAATCTTTTTGGCTTATGGAGAGCATTTGAATCAACGCCTCCTGAAAGAATTCTTCCGCTGTGAGGAACTACTATGTTATGAGCTCTTGCAAGTCTTGTTATACTATCAAGCAGGATAACCACGTCTTCCTTTGCTTCAACAAGCCTTTTAGCTTTTTCAATAACCATATCCGCTACCTGGACATGTCTTTCGGCAGGTTCATCAAAGGTTGAACTGATTACTTCTGCTTTAACGGAACGCTCCATATCTGTTACTTCTTCAGGACGCTCGTCTATAAGAAGAATAATTAATTTTATCTCAGGATGATTTCTTGTAATAGAGTTTGCAATTTTTTGAAGAAGAATGGTTTTACCACTTTTAGGCGGAGATACAATTAAACCTCTTTGTCCTTTACCAATCGGAGAAAGAAGATCCATAATCCTCATTGAATATTCACCGGGTGCAGATTCTAAAGAAATTCTTCTTGTCGGGTAAACCGGAACAAGGTTATCGAACAATGTTCTTTCTCTTATTCCTTCAGGTTCAAGGCCGTTTACGGCTTCTACTCTAAGAAGTGCAAAGAATCTTTCACCTTCTTTAGGAGGCCTAACCTGACCGCTTACAAAGTCACCGGTTCTTAAACTGAATTTTTTAATTTGCGAAGGAGAAACATATATATCATCCGGTGAAGGAAGATAATTATAATCCGATGAGCGAAGGAAGCCATATCCATCGGGCAAAACCTCCAGTACACCTTTTGAAAAAGTGAGCCCGTCCTTGGCAGTTTGTGCTTCGAGAATTTTGAAGATGAGTTCTTGTTTTCTCAAATCACTATAGCCGGAAATACCTAATTCCTTCGCTATAGCATTGAGCTCAACAATCTTTTTTGACTTGAGTTCAGAGATATCCATTGGCATTTTTTGTGTCCCAAATTATTTTTGAAATGAAATTTGAATAATAGAAAATATTATAATTTTTCAACGGTTTTATTCCGTATTTAAGCACGCGGTTTTTATTTATTAATATATCACAAATGCTTAGTAATGAAAGGAACAAGAGGCTTAACAGAAAATTACAACTATTTGGAAATAATGTCAAGTAATTTCGCATTTTTACAGTGCAGATTTAATTTCACCAACCAAATACATGCTTCCTAAAACCACTAAACAATTATTTGATGCCTGTTCTTTAAATTTCTTTACAAACTCTACCGGGTCAGGTTCGGAAATAACTTCAATGTTTAAATCTTCTGCAATATTATGCAGGTCTTCTATTTTGCTGGAGCGTTCGATATTTACTTGTGTTATATGAATTTCATCAAAGAAGTTACTCAGATTAGACAGCATTCCCTTAATTGATTTATCCTTCATTACGCCGAAAAGCAAAACCCGCTTTGAGTATTTGCTCATATCACTTTTAAACTCAGATAAGAAGTTCTCTATTCCCTCCGGATTATGAGCAGAATCAAATATTATATCAGGCTTTGTAGAATAATATTCAAAACGACCTTGTATCCCTGTGTTCTTGACTACATTTTTAATTCCTTTTGATATTGTCATCAGATCATCTTTCAACAACACTTTTGAAACAGCCAGACCTGCAAGAGCTGCATTGAACTTCTGATACTGCCCCTTTAGAGGCATAGACCAATCATCAAACTCAATTTCTTCAGTATAAAGCTCCAGGTCATTTCCTTTTATAATAGCATAATCTTCAATCTTAAACAATTTACTGTTTGTTTCCCTGCATTTTTCATCAATAACATTTTCAGCATCTCCGGGAAGCCTGCCTATTAATACCTGCGAATTATTTTTTATAATTCCTGCTTTTTCACCCGCAATATCTTTAATTGTAGTGCCTAGTATTGCAGTATGTTCAAGGCTGATGGATGTTATTAATACAGCCAGGGGATTCAGAACATTTGTTGCATCAAGCCTGCCGCCAAGTCCGGTTTCAATTCCGGCATAATCTACATTATTTTCATAAAAGTATTTAAATCC
>PLNZ01000195.1 GCA_003142915.1 Ignavibacteriales bacterium
CCGGCTCAGTTTAGGAAATTCATGTTCGACCAGTCGAAGCCATATCACAAAATGATTGAGTTAATACAACGGCTTAAATCAAGGTATGGATTAAAGATTATAGTGCTAAGCAACGAAGTTCGTGAACTGAATTCGTATCGAATTCGAAAGTTCAAACTTGATGGGTTCGTAGATTTTTTTATTTCTTCCTGCTTCGTCCAGCTTCGAAAACCTGATTTGGATATCTTCCGGCTTGCACTGGACATCGCCCAGGCGCCAGCCCGGCAGGTAGTGTATATAGAAAACACCCCAATGTTCGTCCGGATCGCGGAAGGATTAGGGATTCGAAGTATTCTTCACACGGATTACAAGTCCACGTGTGCAAAACTATCCGCATTCGGACTTAAGGTTGTCGAATGAATGATTTTCAAAAAGTATATTGTTGATATTCTTGTATATGGGACCGTAAACTGTTAAAACAGTTAATAAAATTTTATTTGTATCATTAACACCGCGATTAATAGCGGTGTTAATGATGAATCCCGATGTTCTCTAACCGTTTCACCTGTCTGCCTGTGGAGGAACGGTTTATAATATGTTTATAAGTAAAATAATAAAAACAAATTATTGAATATTTATAATTATATCTTGAATTTTTATACAGCCTCTAAATGCTGGGGCTATTTTAAATATCTAATGTATAACAGAGTTATTTAATCAAACAACGAATTGAGATCAGGCAGTTGCTTCAATTTGCCGAATCTTTAATAATAAGCTTGTCATCCAAGTATGAAGGAAAAACATTAAATTAAAAAGGAGTCAATATGCAGCGCAGCGTAAATAATCTGGTAGGCTACACCATTAGCGCAAAGGATGGTGAATTAGGGAAAGTGGATGAGTTCTATTTCGATGATATCACCTGGACAATCCGTTATTTAGTTGTGAAAACAGGCAATTGGTTATCTGAACGGAAAGTACTTATTCCGCACGCAGCATTCGGCATTACTGATTGGAGTTCACGGACATTCCATGTAAACCTCACTATTGAACAGGTACGCAACAGCCCGGATATTGAAACTGAGGAAACCGTATCCCGTCAGCACGAGATAGAATTGCTTAGCCATTACGAGTTGCCGGTTTATTGGGGAGATGGGTTTTACGCCGGACCAATTGGAATGGTTCCATTTGCACCAATTATCGATAAAAAAACATTGATGAACAGCAATGATTTTGCTCAACAACATCATGGTGATCCGCACTTGCGCAGCACAAATAAAATCAAGGGATATCATATTCATGCTAATGACGGTGAAATCGGACATGTTGAAGATTATTTAGTTGATGACGAAAAGTGGAATCTTTGTTCCCTTATTGTGGATACACATAACTGGCTGCCGGGGAGAAAAGTTCTTATACAGCCGTGTTGGATCAATCATATCGATTGTGATGAATCAATAGTCTATGTGATTCTATCGCAGGAAGCCATAAAGAATAGTCCTGTATTTGACCCTTCTCAACCGATAGGCAAGGATTATGAAAGAGAACTCTTCAATCATTACAAAGACATGGAAATCCACGTTGACAAAACCGGTCATGTTTAGATTGCAGAATAATGAAAGAATCAATTGTGAAACAAGCTAATACAGGCGTTTTAACGATCAACGGCGGGTCGTCAAGTATTAAATTCGCTCTTTATCGGACTGGCGAACCTTTGGAGCGAATACTGCATGGAAAAATTGATCGAATCGGCTTGCACGGTACGAATCTGGTTTTCAACGGCTCAACCCAAAATGAGCAGGGTTGCCGAAGTATCGAATCCTCCGATCACAAGTCGGCGACGAATTTCCTGATTGATTGGCTCGAAGAACAGAAAGAATTCTCTTCTGTCACCGCTGTGGGACACCGCGTGGTTCATGGTATGAATCATACCGCACCGGAGCTTGTCACAAATGAATTGTTGGATGAACTTCATCGCATTACACCTTACGATCCGGATCACTTGCCGGACGAGATTGAATTAATAGAAGTTTTTCTTAAGCGTCATCCAAAACTTGACCAGGTTGCATGTTTTGACACGGCGTTTCATTACACAATGCCACGCGTAGCTAAATTGCTTCCGATTCCACGCCGCTTCGACGCAATGGGAATCCGGCGATACGGTTTTCACGGTTTGTCCTATGCTTATCTCATCGAAGAACTCGCTCGTTTAGCGGGCATAAAAGCAGCCCGGGGCAGGGTGATAATGGCTCATCTTGGCAACGGGGCAAGTTTGGCTGCAGTACTTGATGGTAAGAGCATTGATACCAGCATGGGCTTTACACCCGCCGGTGGGCTGATGATGGGTACCCGAACCGGTGATTTAGATCCGGGTGTTGCGTGGTATATGATTCAGTCGGAAAATCTGACCTCCAAACAGTTCAATAAGCTTATCAATCATGATTCCGGTCTCCTTGGTATTTCTGAATCCAGTTCCGATATGCGGGATTTACTCGCAAAGGAAATCGGTGACGTTAGGGCAGCGGAAGCTATCGAGCTATTTTGTTATCAGGCGAAAAAGTGGATAGGAGCTTTCGCCGCTGCACTTGGCGGACTGGACACGCTGGTTTTTGCCGGTGGTATCGGTGAAAACTGCCCGGTTATTCGCTCCCGCATTTGTGAAGGGTTGGGATTTCTTGGAATTGATCTTGAAGAAAAACGAAATATGGCAAACTCCCCCGTTATTTCAAAGGATTCAAGCCGGGCGGCTGTCCGTGTCATTCACACAGATGAAGAACTCATGATTGCAAGGACAGTTTGCAGTATGCTCGGTTTTGGGTTGTGCGGTGAAAAAAAGAATTCAGACCATGTGGCAAAATGTATCTCTCCACCGGATCCGTTTTCGGCGGTAAGTGTCTCCCTATAGTGAATGCGCAGACACAATATGTGC
Source organism: Ignavibacteriales bacterium (assembly GCA_003142915.1). Classification (GTDB taxonomy): domain Bacteria; phylum Bacteroidota; class Ignavibacteria; order Ignavibacteriales; family Ignavibacteriaceae; genus FEN-1297. The sequence continues at coordinate 2,906 of PLNZ01000195.1, forward strand.
GGCAGCACAGGAGTAGATCATAGTGAAACCGATTTTACAAACATGCTGTCAACTAGAAAACGACAGCGAATAAAAACAAAACTCAAAGAACGAAAGGACTACTATTATGCTATACAAAACCAAAGCACTAAAGGGTTACAAATTGGACAGCCGCGACGGGGAAATAGGAAAGGTCAAAGAATTCTACTTCGATGACC
>PLNZ01000107.1:0-255 GCA_003142915.1 Ignavibacteriales bacterium
TTTTATCATAAAGAGCTATCTTCTTTACATTGAATTTATCAAAAGCTTTGCGGAAATGCGAACGTTTTTTAAGAATTGTTATCCAGCTTAACCCCGCCTGGAAGCCTTCAAGTATCAGAAATTCAAAAAGAATCGTATCATCATGAACGGGCACGCCCCATTCTTTGTCGTGGTAATCAATGTATAACGGATCCCTGGTTGCCCAATTGCACCTTTGAAGAGTTCGCATAATTCACTATAATATTTTATACCGTA
>PLNZ01000107.1:327-12352 GCA_003142915.1 Ignavibacteriales bacterium
GTCTAATAATTATTTTGGACACTAATGAATTTAATAATAAAGCGTTATATATATTTATTATTTACGCTTGTTAAAATAACAAAATAGTTATACTTTTTATCTTCAAAATTAAAGAGAAACACACAGGAATGTAAATAGAGGCGTTCTCAGGCACATTTGGCAAGGGCTTTTTAAAACATAAAAGGCAATAAGAATTTTTTGAAAAGGAATAAATAATGAGCTCTAATAAACTAATTGTCCGACCTAATACTAAAGTTGATCTTTCAAAAATCCCGACAGATTTTACGGATGGTTACAAATCGGAAGAAGAAGTGTCTAACAATCTGGAAAAAAATATTCAAAATATGATAAATCTCCAGGATAAGTTGTATGCAGAAAATAAATATTCACTGCTAATAATTTTTCAGGCGATGGATGCCGCCGGTAAAGACGGAACAATAAAACATGTAATGAGCGGACTGAACCCTCAGGGCACGCAGGTTAACAGTTTCAAGCAGCCCTCTTTAGAAGAACTTAATCATGATTATTTATGGAGAATAAACAAATGCCTGCCGGAACGCGGCAAGATTGGAATATTCAACCGTTCACATTATGAAGAAGTACTGGTAGTAAAAGTTCATAACTTAATAGAGAAGGAAAAAATTCCCACAGAATTGATAACTAAAAATATCTGGCAGCAGCGATACAGTGAAATTAACGGTTTCGAAAAGTATTTATTTGAGAACGGCACTATTATTCTAAAATTCTTTCTTCATATTTCAAAAGATGAACAAAAAAGAAGATTCTTAAAACGGATAGATAAAAAATCCAGAAACTGGAAATTCTCGGACGCTGATTTAAAGGAACGTGAATATTGGGACGAATATCAGAAATGCTACCAGGAAGCAATTTCATCCACAAGTAAAAAATATGCGCCGTGGTTCATAATTCCCGCCGATCATAAATGGTATATGCGTCTGGCTGTCTCTGAGATAATCGTCGATGCAATGAAAAAACTGCCTTTAGGTTATCCCAGACTGGACGAAGAACAGTTAAAAAAGCTTGATGCATGCAAAGAAAAACTTGAGAATAAGAGATAAATATTAACTATTTACGAAAAATTAATTACACTTTCTTCTATCAAGATCTGAATTTAAAAAATTATAAAGTAATTAAATTTATGGAGGTGCCACTTAGCACTATTGTAAATGATATCAAATTATATCTGCATCATGAGAACTCTCCCAGCATAAGCTAAAAACTTTCACGGCGCAGAAAAATTATTTATCGTAACTAGTAATCACTTTAAATTCTTATCCAGAAAGGTATAAATATCTTCCCATGCAGAGTCTGCTGTTTCCTTTTTATAACCGGCTGTGTTGCCGGGATTCATAAATGCATGCCCTACTCCGGGAAAAAATTTAATATCAACTTTCAGCCCAACATTCTTTGCTGCTTTATCAAATGCTTTTACATCAGCAGGCGGAATGGCTTTGTCTTCTTCTCCAAAAATACAGAGCACGGGGCAATGAATATTTTTTATTAAATTTTCATCAGAAGATAGAGTCCCATAGTTCACTATGCACATTGTAAGCTGCGGAATGTTTAATGCAGCCTGAAATGAGTATCCACCTCCAAAGCACCAGCCGATAGAACCAATTTTCTGAGTATCAACAGATGTAAGATTTGACAAATAATTGTATGCAGATTTTAAATCAGTAATTGCTCTTTCCTTAGGAAGATTTTTTACCAAATCCATTGCCTCTTTAGGATCAGATGTAGATTTACCCCGGTACAAATCAATTGCCAGCGCTATATAGCCTTTCTTTGCAAATGAATCGGCATTACCTTTCATCCAGGGAGTTAACCCCCACCATTCATGAATTACAATCAAAGCAGGGAACTTTCCCTCACCCTTTGGCACAGCAAGGTATGCGCCTACAGAATCGGTTCCGCTTACATACCATACTGTTGATGTTTCAATAGAGTCTTCTTCTTGTCTTTCCTTTGAACCGCCTGCAATCTCTTTAGCAGCAATTGCCACATTAACAATTGATGAATACATAATAAGCAACAAAACAAATAATTTAAGGACAATTTTCATAATTTCCTTCTGATCTTATAAATAATTTATGGAATGCTCAAAGTTTGTCTGCGTATTTTATCTATAAATAATATTTAATTCAATTTGTAAGGAACACATAACTGAAGATGTAAATTAAATAACTTACTCTACGCAAAATTTTAAGACGAAACCTTCCAGACGGAAGACTGTGTTTCATAATTCATTTTTTTGTTTCAATATCCGCGTCCTTTGTCAAAGCCGAGGTTAGACAACCGCCTATAATTATTCTATTATTTCTATCAAACTGCTTGTGATATTTTCGTTGTTTTCATTAAGCAAAAAGACCCTGTAGAATCCGGGTTCACCAAAGAGTAAATCACTACTATCATTTTTTGCAAAAAAGATATATTTCATGTCCGGATCCACTGTGTAATTAAATTTTTTATAAAACTCAAATTTATAAGTATTCCAGTTATACTTATCAAGCTGTATAAATACATTTTTCAGGCCAAGGGCTTTGTCAGCTCTCACCATAATAGTCAGATAACCTTTTGTAAACCTGTCGCTAATGCCTATTTCACCCTGGTCAGCATCGTACTTTTCACAGAAGTATAAGATGGGTTTACTTTGGGCATAAATAACCGGTTTTAAACCTGCCAGGCAAAAAAGCATCAGAAAGAGAATCATTGATCGTTTCATATTTACTCCTATAATTAATAAATAAAATCACATTTAATCTGATTGTTACAATAAATTAGTATAAATTAATATGAATAATTATAATTGAAATGTCAATTTTATTTATTAACTAATGAGCCTAATCACTCCTTTCCAAAATAATTTAACAGCTTAAAAAAAATTTAAAATGATTCATTTGGGACAGATTTTAATCCGAGTTCAAAACAACCCGCTCAATCTTATTAAAATATGTAAAATACTGCCCAAAACATTTTGAATAATTTCACTAGAAAAGAAAATGGTATAAAGACTTTAATATGGATGAATTATTCAGGTTTTTTCTTCCAATCTATCTCTAATTCACTATGATAAATGTATTACGCTGCCCAAGATTTTTTGAAAACAATTGTTTTGGTCAGATATGAGCCAAATAATCATTTTTATTTAAAACGAATTATAATATGTGATAGGCAAAACATGAATTTTCACCCTTGTTCAATTTTAATTCTTAATAATATTAGCGGATTAAATTATTGTTATTAATAGCATTTAAATTGTTATCAATTTTTTTTGTATCTATTTTTAATATACATTTTAAACAAATACACCATGCAGAATGACACTAATAATATAAAAGATGATAAAATGCTTGTTTGTTCATGGAGCGGGAAGCCTGCACAAATAATATGGGTTCACGGGCATGTACAATGTTCTTTTTAAAGACAAAGAAATTAAAACATCCCTTTGTACAACAAAGCTACAAAGTCAGGCAGATATGGTCATCGATTATTTTGAACTCCGGAATTATTTTTCAACGGTATTAGGGAGGGAAGAAAATATGGAAAGTAAACCATCCGCCGAGCCGCTTCTTTTTATATGCAGCGAACTTAATGTAAGCCCGGAAGCCTCTCTAATCGTAGGCGATACGGAACTTGATATCCGGTGCGGAAAAAATGCAGGCGCCAAAACGTGTGCGGCTTCTTATGGTTACCGTGATTTGAAATCAATTAAAGAAGAAAATCCGGATTTCATTATTAATGATATTACCGAATTAATAAATTTAGTAGTATAATTCAGTAATTAAACAAACCTTTAAAATTTAGAGTATAAAAAATGAAATTAAAATTTTTTATTGCACTTTGCATATTGTTGATTTCTTCAAATATCATGCTCCATTCCCAGCCAGTTCAAAGGCCAAAACTTGTAGTTGGTATAGTCATTGATCAAATGCGGTTTGATTATCTCTACCGTTTTAAATCTTATTATGGTAAAAACGGTTTTAACAAATTAATGAACAGCGGCACAAATTTTACTTTTGCACATTTTAACTATGTACCCACGTTTACAGCACCCGGTCATTCATCAATTTACACAGGTACAACTCCTTTTTATCACGGCATGATTGCAAACGACTGGTACGATAAATCAGCAAAGAAAATGATTTATTGTGTGAGTGACTCTACGGAAGAAAGTATAGGAAGCAGCGACAAAGAAGGAGCTATGTCCCCTAAGCGGCTTTTAGCAACCACCATAACGGATCAATTAAAGCTCGCTTCACACGGCGCTTCAAAAGTTATCAGTATATCACTAAAAGACCGCGCAGCTATACTTCCCGGCGGACACATGGCAGACGCGGCATACTGGTATGACAATAAAACCGGTGATTTCATTTCATCATCATATTATTTAAAGTCTTTGCCCAAATGGGTTGATGACTTCAATAGTAGAAAATTAGCCGATAAATATTTATCCGGAGGATGGAAGTTATTCAGATCCGCTTCCGACTATCAAATATCTTCGCCTGATGAATCACCCTATGAATCTGATGTCTTTTCAGAGGGAAAGACCTCATTCCCTCATTCATTCCAAAATGTTAAAGCCGATTCAAAATATGAAATATTAGAGACCACGCCATTTGGAAATCAGATTGTTGAAAACTTTGTAAAAACGGCATTAGTAAATGAAAATATGAGTAAAGGTAAAGATACGGATTTCTTAGCCGTCAGTTTTTCTTCGACAGATTATGTGGGGCATGCATACGGAACAAATTCTTTTGAACTTGAGGATACATACTTAAGGCTTGATGAACAAATTGCAGATTTGATGCAAGCGCTGGATGACCAGGTAGGAAAAGATAATTATGTTTTATTTTTAACTGCAGATCACGGTGCATTAATTACACCCGGGTACCTGAAAGAACAACGTTTACCCACAGGTGAGTTGAATTCAAAAAAAGCATTGGATTCGTTGAGCGCTGTTTCAAAGAGAACATTTGGCAATTTAAATTTGATTGAAAATTTCTCTAATGGTCAAATTTTTCTCAATCATGATTTAATAAAAGAAAATAATCTTGATATACATCAGGTTGTGCGTGTATTTGCCGATTATATCGGTGAATCGCTTCCCGGAGTATCTGCTGTCTTTACGCGGGACGATCTTGCAAGACAAACCGCTTCCCGGGACAATTCAAATCTTGTACTTAATGGATTTAATGCAAAACTTTCAGGTGATATTGTTATTGTTCTTAAACCGGGTTACCTGATAAACAACCTGGCTTTCGGAACGACCCATGGAGTGCAATATGCCTATGATACCCATGTCCCTATGTTGTTTTACGGCTGGCATATACCGGCTCAAACAATAAATACTCCGGTATATATTGTGGACATTGCTCCAACAATTGCAGATCTTTTAAAAATAACAGAACCTGACGGATGTATGGGGATACCACTCATTAAGTAAGTAAAGGGCGTTCACAAGACGTAGGTAATTGAAATATTGCTATAAGATCTTGCTTAATATTTCATCACATAAGGCATAGCCTTCGGGGGTTAAACTAATAAATTTATTATTGGCTGAAATAAGCTTTTGTTCAAGAAGTTTTGTAAGCAAATCTTTTTTTTGTAATATCCATGAACTTCCGAATTTTTGTTCAAAATCGTGTAAATCCAATCCTTTGCTTCTTAAAGCAAGCATTATATATTCATTCAGCGCCATTTCATTGCTGATGTTTTCATAATTAGCAACAGCATTTCCATTTTTTTCGATTTCGGATATATAATGTTTAAGGCTTGAAAAATTCCACCATCTTCTGCCATTCATAAAGGAATGCGATGAAGGGCCAAAGCTTAGATAATCCCGGTACCTCCAGTACGCATTATTGTGCCTGCATTCATACCCTGGTTTAGCAAAATTAGAAACTTCATATTGAGCAAATCCATTTGTTTCAAGGAAATCTATCGTTAGCTCATAAAGTTCCGCATCATAATCATCATCCTGAATTGCAACTTTATCATCCAGAACCATTTTGTTAAGTATAGTACCTCTCTCCAGGATTAAACTATAAGCAGAAATATGTTTTACATGAAGTTCAACAGCTTTATGCAAATTCATTTCCCATTTTTCTTTTGTTTGTCCTGGGAGATTGAAAATCAAATCGATGCTGATATTTTCAAATCCAATTTCGTTGGCAAGCAAAACGGTTTGAATCGCAGTGTCCTTATCATGAATACGTGTGAGAAATGTAAGATCATCATTATCAAAGGACTGTATACCGATGCTAATCCTGTTTATTCCTGACTTACGAAATAACCTTAACTTTTCTTTATCAACCGTACCCGGGTTTGTTTCCATTGTTATTTCAGCATCTTCACTTATTCTATAATTATTCTTTAGATATGATATTATCTCTTTTAAATATCCCGGTTCCATTAAGGACGGGGTGCCGCCCCCGAAGTATATAGATGAATAAATTCTCTCATCGGGATAATTTTTTGAGTAATGCAGGATTTCTTTTTTCAACGAAGATAAAAACCGGTTAATATTATCCGAAGTAATTATTGAATAAAAATCACAATAAATACATTTATGATCGCAAAAGGGAATATGTATATAAATCGCAGAATCTTTCACAGACAAAATCCGTTTAGCAGGTAAAAAAAAGGCTCAGATAGAATAATCTGAAGGATTATTTTTCCCGATTTTTTTATAATCCCATTAATTCTTTTGCGCCGTTTAAGCTTGCTTCCGTAATTATTTCGCCACTCATAAGTTTGGCTACTTCTCTAATACGCTCATTATCTTTCAGTTTACTAATTGAGCTGACAACTCTTTCCTCGTTCAATTTTTTTTCTACCGAATAATGATGGTCAGCCAAAGCGGCTATTTGCGGAAGGTGCGTAATTGAAATTATTTGATGATACTGAGCTAATGATTTCAAAGCCTGTCCGACTTTTTGAGCAATCCTCCCGCTGACTCCCGTATCAATTTCATCAAAAATCAGAAGAGGAAGCTTATCATTTTTTGCCAGAATGGTTTTAAGGGCAAGCATAATCCTCGATACTTCACCGCCGGAAGCAACTTTTACCAGCGGTTTAGGGTCTTCACCGCGATTTGTTGAAATAAAGAATTCAACTTCATCGTACCCGGAGTGATTTGCTTTAAAACACTTTCCACTTACAAGTATATAATTTTCCGATGTTTCATCTGCCGGAATTTGATTTATCTGAACGGTAAATTCTGAATCAGGAATGCCGAGAAAGCCTAAAGCTTCTTTAACATCTTTTTGAATTTTTTTTGCGGTTTCTTTTCTTTTCTTTGATATTGTTTCTGCCGCAGCGCCGCTCTTTTTTCTCAATTCATTTATTTGAGCTTCAAGTTTTAAAATATTTTCCGAATAGTTCTCTGCAAGATCAAATTCTCTACCGATTCTCTCTCTGTGTTTTAAAACAGCTTTAATAGACCCACCATATTTTTTCTTTAATAGATTTAATGCACCAAGACGATCCCTAATCTCTCCAAGATGCTGCGGATCTATATCAACCCGGGATTTATAATCCCTTATGAATTTTGAAATATCATTTATCAACGTAAGAGCGGAATCGATTTCCGAGGAAACATCAGAAAAAGATTTATCAATACCGTAAAGCTCTTTTATTTCATTCTGAATTTTCCCCAGTTGATCGTTAACAGAATTTTCAGAATCGTATATTAACTCATAAACAGATGACGTCAACTCCAGCAGTTTTTCGGAATTTTCAAGAATATTTAATTCTTCATTCAACTTTTCTTCTTCGCCATCTTCAGGCGTTATATTATCAATTTCTTTAATTTGGTAAGCATAAATATCTTTCTTTTCCCACAGAATTGTTTCCTGTTCTTTTAGTGAATTTAATTCTAAAGTTAATTTTGATAACTGCCTGTACAGCCCGCTATATTCTTCCAGAAGTCCGTCAAAGTTTCCATATTCATCAAGAAATTCTATATGTGTTTCTGTTCTTAGCAATGATTGATGCTCATGCTGCCCATGTAAATCAACCAGAAGATTCCCGACATCTTTAATTAGAGAGAGAGAAACAGGCGTATCATTTATAAAGCATCTATTAGAACCCTTTAAGGAAATTTCCCTACGCATAATTAATTCGGGAGAGAATTCAATATCATTTTGTTCTAAGATTTTTTTTACCTTTGTATTTAGTTCAACATCGAAGATTCCTTCAACCACTGATTTGGCGGCATCTTTCCTTACAACCTCGGTTGATGCCCGATCTCCAAGCAGTAAACTCATAGCATCAATTAATATAGATTTGCCTGCCCCTGTTTCGCCTGTTATAATATTTAAACCGGAACCGAATTCAACATTAACATGTTCAATTAGAGCGTAATCTTTTACTTGCAGAGATTTTATCATAAGCTGAAATGATTTTAATAAAGCTAATTTAGCTTATTTTTAGCTAAGTATATACCGCAAATGGTCTTGGCATCGATTATTTCACCATTTGTTATCTTCCGATCGATCTCATCCAAGGAAAATTCAAGAATTTCCATCCCATATTCACCTTCTTCACGATTATGATTACCGGGGATTAGGTCTTTAGCAAGATAAAGGTGTAAAATCTCGTTACAGAATCCGGGTGATGTTGAAATTATTCCGAGCTTTTCAATTTTACCCGTCTTATATCCGGTTTCTTCCTCAAGTTCACGAACAGCACAAACAAGAGGATCTTCTCCCTTGTCTAATTTTCCTGCCGGGAGTTCCAGTATAGCCTGTTGTATAGGATACCGAAATTGCCTGACTAAAATAATTTTCCCGTCATCTTTAACAGCAACTGTTGCAGCACCGCCGGGATGTACTGCAATTTCCCTAATTCCTAAATTGCCGCTGTCATATTCAATGTGATCTACTTTTAAATCAAATATTTTCCCATTAAATAATGTTTCGCTTTTCTTCAGTTTAAAATTCATATAAATACTTATAAGTTAGAAATAAAAAAATATGCAGGTTATCATTATTCCCCGAGTTAATCCTTCCTCCTAGCGGCGGACAGGCTTCGGGGCTACTTTTTGATTTCCTATTTTTTGTGTTTTTCAAACCAGTCAAAAACCGAATTCCACCAGAAACGGGCATCCTGCGGTTTAGTGACAAAATGAAATTCATCAGGGAAATACAAAAATTTACTTTCAACTCCGAGCCGTTGCAGCGAAGTAAAAAGCTGGAATGCTTGTTCTTCAGGCACCCTGTAATCGCGTGCACCTTCTACAATCAGCATAGGCGTTTTAGCATTTTGAATAAACCTTGCAGGATTCCATTTTTCATACAACTTTCTGTTTTGCCAGGGAGTTCCGTTGAATTCCCATTCAGGGAACCAGAGTTCTTCGGTAGTTCCCCACATACTTTCCGTATTAAAGACACCGTCGTGAGAAACAAGCGCATTAAAACGGTTTGTATGTCCCTCAATCCAGTTAATCATATACCCGCCGAATGAAGCGCCCGCTGCAAATGTATTTTTAGAATCTATAAATTTGAAATTTTTAAGAGAATAATCATAAACCTTCATTAAATCTTCATAAGGTCTCCCGCCCCAATCTTTAGAGACATCATTTGTAAATTGTTGACCGTAGCCCGTGCTTCCTGTTGGGTTAGGCGCAATTACAACATAACCTTTTGATGCAAACATTTCAATATTCCAGCGGAAATGGAAATCATCTTCCCAATGTCCCTGCGGCCCTCCATGAATTAAAAAAATCAACGGATACTTTTTCAATGGATCAAAGAACGGCGGCTTAACCAAAATTGATTGAACTTTTTTACCTGCCGCGCCCGTACACCAGAAACTTTCCATTGGAATCATTTCAATGTTTGCAAGACGGTCTTTGTTTAAATAAGTAATTTGATTGGCATCGCCTCCAACGGTATTAAGCGAAAATATTTCGTAAGGAAGAGTCGAACGCTGCTGCTTGAAGTAAATTGATTTGCCATCAGCAGAAATTGCTAAACCCATATTACTATGATCTTTCAATATTAAATTAATCTTTTCAGTCTCAACATCTATCTGATAAATTGAGTTATATACCTCATTGTTTGCAATAAAGTAAATACTTTTTGAATCGGGGGACCATAAAATTTCACTTATTGACCTGTCAAAGTTCTTCGTAAGGTTTTTCAGTTCGCCTGTATTTCTGTCATATAAAATTAGAAAAGCCTGATCCGACTCATGCCCCGGAACAACCATCGAAGTAAACGCAATATAATTACCATCCGGGGAATAAACAGGCTGATTATTATTTCCCTTACTTTGGGAAATTAATTTCGCCGGGGCTTTTTCATTCTTTTTAATATCCAAAATATTAACAATAAAAACCTCATTATTCGTGCTTGCGGCAACAGTTGAATCCGGATTCATAGTATACGCAATTTCTTTATCATCAGGTGAAAAGTTAAAATCATTTTCACTGCCGAGATCAAGAGGCGGGACATCATTCGGCATCAAATAATTCAGATCATTATATACTTTTGAAGAAGCATCAAATAAAAACAAATGACTCCTTTTATCATCAAGCCAGTGATTCCACGATCTATACATCAAATGAGTAAGAACTTTAACATTCAATTTTGTTTTTTTATGCTCATCATCTTTATTTTTATTGCAATCAGGCGAATTGCAATCCGGATAAACTTTTGAAACTATTAAAAACTTACTACCGTCATGCGACCATCTGAAATCATCAACCCCGGTATAAAGGTCGGTAATCTGTGCATCATCAGAACCATCGATTTTACAGGTATGAATCTGGTCACTAGTAAGATATGCAATCATTTTCCCGTCCGAAGAAAATTTCGGCGCAGTTTCATCCTTTTGAGAATTTTTTAAAAGCCGAAGATTAGTGCCGTCTGCATTGATTAAATAAATATCACTATTCCCCTTATTATCATCCATATTGTAAGAGGAAACCGAAAATGCAATAGTTTTTCCATCAGGGGAAAGATCAAAAGAGCCTATTCTCTTCATTGCCCAAAGATCATCAACATTTAACGGGTGTTTTTCCTGGGCGAATAACATAAACGGCAAACAAAGAAGAATGGTAAGAAACGTTTTCATCTTTCCCTCGAATTGATTTCTGATTTTTATTTCTAAAATAGCTCAACTTGCATTTAAAGGCAATTAAAACAGCAGTGTCATTCATAATTTCAAATCCGCAATAGGAATAAAAAACTCTACCAAACTCTACATAAAACTGAAATGAACTACCCCGCCGCAAGCGGACGGGGAATTTACCCAAAGAGATTAATACGGATTCGCCATAGTAAGTCACGCTTTTGGGATTTGTATATCCTCTAATTTGACTTCTTCTATACAGTGTACCTAAGTTCAATAATAAATAGCAAAAATGTTCCATTTTTTGCGTTTTTTTGACGGTATAATCTCCAATTTTCATCAAAAAAACCCCATTTTTTTACACAAAATAATTTGTAATTACTTATAATATATAAAGTTAACTATCACCCCCCCTCCCCAGGCGTGAACTTACTCCTGCCTACCTGCCGGCAGGCAGGCAGGTTAGTTTTTCTACTAATGTGTCACTGCGCTGCAGCTTTGTAAAGCCATTCATGGTCAATTATTTAAGCCGCAGAGCGGTAGTATACCCGCCTAGCCGGGCAGGCCTGTCCGCCGCTAGGCAGATTATTAGTAAAATGAAAAATCAGCGACATAGTAACGCCTGGAATTATAATGAACTACTCCGCCGCAAGCGGGCGGAGTATCAAAACACCGGAACGGATTCCGCCGCAAGCGACGGGGAATTCGACCCCGGAAAGATTAAACCTCAGAGGTTGAAGCCAAACCTCGGAGGTTTCCAACTTGTTTTTATCGGGTTGCCATTTGTTATAAGTATTTCGTCCCTACCGGGACTAAGGAAATAAGGTATGTATGTTTTAAGGAACATCGGTGAATGCGGCATGGTGAGTTATTATTCAATGCAATGTGTCACCGCTACGCGGCTCTGATTGTTGTTTTTGTAAATGAT
>PLNZ01000241.1 GCA_003142915.1 Ignavibacteriales bacterium
AAGGTGGGGAATAATGTGAACCTAGACCTGGGGAATAATCTGGTTTTTGACAATTAACAAAGCAACAACTATTGCTTCAAAAGTAAAGATCACATATTCCGGGAAGAAATCTTCTAATTTAATAATACTCCTTACTAACAAAGATGCAATCAATTCAATAAAATAAGGAATAAACACCCAAAACCACATAAATTTAATCGCTAACCCAATTATTCCTATTAAAATGATTGATTGGATAATAAGAAATATATTGCCTGGGAATAAGTCATTAGCAATAATTTTCTTTATTATTCCCCTAAAGAAATCATTTAATTGTTTAATTTTCATAACACATTAATTTTATTTATAATTTCATTTGTTAAATTTATATTATTAAGGATTTTGGACTTATATTGAGTGACTACTTGTTTTATAGCACCATGTTTTTCGACTAGCGTTACCAAATTATCAGAAATGTTAATATTATATCTTAGTTTTAATTCAGTAATTAATTTCTTTTGCTCTTTGTCCAATTTAGTGTTATAGTACTTTAGAATATCATCCAGCATAGAATAAATTTCCTGCGCTAAAATTAATGAAGTATTCTCATTAATTTCTCTAAACTTATCTTCGATTATTTTTATGACTTTTTCTTTAAAGTAATCTTTCTGTAAAATATCCTTTCCTGCATAACCCTTTGATATCCAATCATATTCTTTGCTATCAAGACCTTCGAGCTCCTCCATTACTTTTTTATCTAATTGTGATGTCCTACTTAGAAACATTATATGCTGATTAAAGCCGCGATTATTTTTTAGTTCTTTTGCAAGAGAAATACCCGAGAATGAATTATGGCATCCAACAAGTTTGTGGTCAAGAATAAAAACATCAAATGGAATGTTTTTGTTTTCAACAATTGAATAATAATTAATAAAATTTAATATTTTATTTAAAGCTATCTTATGGATATCCTCTATATAATAATTGTTTAAATAAACTCTTATATTATCAATAAAATCGACATATGTATCTTCTTTTGGGTAGATATCAAAACCTATCAAACTGCCAGGCATTATTAGTTTTCAAAATTATAATATTAAATTTATAAAATATTATAAAAATAGAAAAACACTTCTGACAACCAATCGAAGGTCATTTTGTAATTGATGCTCTATTTTTATATTTATGCAAGATGTGATAATACTATCCATATTGCATCACTTATCATACTATTTAGTTACTTCCTTTATAACTTTTGAAATAGTAGCCAAACTTTGATTTTTCTTAAAACTGACAAGATAAGAATGGCCAACTCTCATATTTTCTTTTGTAAATATATTATCAACACATTGAAAATATTTACTCTTTTTTGAAATAACTTCGTATTGATACTTTGATATTCTTTGTACATGCAAATATTCAGAGGTTATTATACGTATAGCTAATCTTTGACCTTCAGGCTTTATGCTACCATACTTAACTTTTTGAGGAGATATTTTACGCCTAACATTCACAACTTTTAAATGTTTTATTATTCCACTATTTGCAGATTTTTTGGCAATACTATCAACAGCTTTATTATCAATATTCTTTGAATGACCTTTTATCCATATTATATCAATTCGTTTCTTTATTCGAAAAAATACCTTTATAAAATCTTTCCATAAATCAGCATTTATAACCGGGGCACCACTTTGTAATATCCATTTATTTTTTGACCACCTATATATTGCATTCTTATAATTATCACTAACATATCTANNGTAATAACTGCTAACAACTCCATTGAATTGTTTGTAGAATTTCTATACGAAGGCGATGGGAAATCAATAATAAATTCATCCATATCTAAAAAAACAGGAAATTTAAATCTTATACCATAGCCACCCCGTCTTGGATGAGGTAAACAAGAACCGTCTGTATAAATAACTAATGCATTATAATCTGTAGTTAGCATTTTAGTTTAAATTCTCATTCAAAATATTTATTCAGCTATCTTCACGCTTGATCAGGCAATTGAAATTGTATAAGATTATAACTTTTCTTTTATGTCCTCCCAAGTAACATGTTGAATCATTTTTGGGATTATNNTCTTTATTAAATAATTCCATTGATTACTTATCGCAGGGCGCGCATTCTTTTTTAATTTTTCAGGTTCGGGATGGATGACAATTATTTTATTTTTTACTGATTTGAAAAGCCAATAAATAATTCTTGAATTTATCCCTTGATCACCAAAACTATAGCCCGAAATAATTAAAATATTTGTTTTTTGAAGACGTTCTTGAAATAAATATTGCAACTCGAAATAATTACCGCGAGTATATTGCTGTAATTTATTAAATGTACCTATAAGAATAAGAGGGCAGTCAGCATTTCTTAAATTATCCGTGAAAATACAAATATTATCTTCATACGGTGTATCACCATGATTATAATACCAATTTATTGAACCATGTAATTTAAATAGACATATATTCGAAATGTAATTATTCGGATTCCATACAAGCATATCATTATCGGATAATTTAAAACCATCGGAATAGAGTATTTTGTTATGCTCTAAATATTT
>PLNZ01000224.1 GCA_003142915.1 Ignavibacteriales bacterium
GCGAGCATTAAGCATGAATTGGGACTCGATGTTCCAATCTATGTTCAATATTGGCGTTGGTTGGGCAATCTTGTTTTGCATGGGAACTTGGGGAATTCATTATGGACAGGAACTCCGGTAATAAATGAAATAAAACAAAGGTGGCCAGTAACTTTTGAACTTGGAATTTTAGCTCTTTTGGTTACCCAAATAATCGCATTGCCGATTGGCATATATTCTGCAATACGTCAGGATAGCTGGGGTGACTATTTCGCTCGTAGTTTCGCAATTGTGTGCATCGCTGTTCCCAGTTTCTGGCTGGGAACATTGGTGATTGTTTACCCTTCTATATNNGGAGCGGGAACAAATATGAGATTAATGCGCACGATGATGCTGGAAGTGTTGAGACAGGATTATATCAGGACAGCATGGTCGAAAGGATTGAGGGAAGGGATAATCGTAATCAGACATGCTCTAAAGAATGCGCTAATCCCTGTGGTGACTATGATCGGGTATCAATTGCCGGTTCTAGTTGGTGGCGCTGTCATTATTGAAAATATATTTAATTTGCCTGGTATGGGACGACTATTGACAGATGCTACCTCTGACAGGGACTACCCGATAGTTACGGCAGTGGTGTTAATAATTTCGCTTGTTTTGGTTTTTATCAACCTATTAACTGACCTGTACTATGGCTTTTTAGATCCTCGAATTCATTATAAATGAGGTGAAATATCACTGGGAACAATGAATTGGGGAACACTTTAGGAAAGATCCCTAAAGAAAAGAAACATTCCAAACTGGTTGAGTTAGCAGTAAGGATGTTGAAGGAAAAACCGCTCGGCACTCTGGGCGCGGTTATCACCTTGCTCCTTTTGATTACTGCAATTTTTGCAAACTTCTTGGCTCCTTATGGTATGAATGACATTCATGCCCTTAATGCGCTGGAAGGCCCTTCCATTAAGTTCTTATTGGGCACTGATAACCTTGGACGGGACTTACTAAGCCGTGTCATTTTTGGGGCACGTATCTCGGTAATTGTTGGATTGGTGGCTACTCTTATTTCAATTACTATTTCCACTTTCTTAGGTGTTTTAAGCGCTTATATAGGCGGAACATTTGACCTAATATTGCAGAGATTTGTTGATGCTGAGTTAAGTATCCCCAATTTGCTGCTTCTTATGATTATCATCTCTATGATTGGGCCAGGATTATGGCAAGTTATTTTTTGTCTAGGGATTTCGAATGGCATCGGCAATACAAGGATGATAAGAAGTCTGGTTATGAGTATTCGAGAAAACATGTATATCACCTCTGCTGTGTCGATGGGCGCATCCACCCGAAAAATTATTCTTCAACATATTTTACCGAATATCATGGCACCTATTATTATTCTTTTTTCTCTAACAGTCCCGTCGATGATTCTAAATGAAGCGGGATTAAGTTTTCTTGGGTTTGGTATCCCGCCACCACAACCGAGTTGGGGGGGTATGTTGAGTGGTAGTGCTCAGAAATATATGCTATTAGACCCGTGGATGGCGTTGTGGCCGGGACTTGCTTTAGCTATTACTGTTTATTCCGTAAACATGTTTGGAGATGCATTGCGAGATCTCTTGGATCCCAGATTGCGAGGCGGCATCGGCCGATATGAAAGAAAAGTGAAATCAAAAGAGGCAAAAAAACTCATTTCCACCAATCAGGAAGATCATCTTCCTGATTGAGATATTAATAAATTATAAGGAGGTGAACCACGTAACTTAAGACATTCCACAAAGATAATTCAAGGGTAACGACTTGATATAACCTCAGCTTAATAGGTAAGGAGTGAGTAAAGTGAAAAATAAATTTCTGCTTTCGGGATTGGCTTTCTTTTTAACTGCTAGTTTATTAGGGACAGCTTTAATAACTTCGTCCTGCAGTAGCACCAAAACCAGCACCACAACATCCAGCGTAACCGTAACGACTTCTGCCGTGACCACAACGGCAGCCAATACACCTCAAATGGGAGGAACTCTCACAGTACTTAATCAATATTACACGCAAGATCCCGCAGGGTTTGACCCCCAACTCAACCAAAGGCCATGGTCCACGCCGATTTGGGACAACCCATTTTGTGATTGGCTGGCCGTGGGGGATATCGATAAATATGGCCCTAGAGGCAACGATGCATTTGCATTTCAGATTGATCAAGGTGTTCCCCAGCAATATCTAACTGGTCAGGTGCTAACCGGTTGGACTGTTGACACAACATCAAATCCAATAACTGTTACTTTTAACGTACGACATGGAATTATGTGGTCGGGTAACCCCTTAGATAACATGGCTCCCAGGGAACTTACGGCCGCTGACGTTGTCTATACATTTAATCGTGGATTTTCGGCACCAACTGTAGCAGGCGTCTATACATGGGTTTCATCGGTAGCCGCTACTGATAATTATACAGTCGTTGCAAATCTTAAGAGTTTTAATGCTATTTGGTATTTTTATTGGTTCTCATGCATTTAAGTTGCTCTTATCTTTTTGTTGGTTTATAATCGGTTCAAATACTAAATCGGCTGTAACTATCTTCAATAAACCTTTCAAGGTCTTAATGTTGGTTGCATGATGCTGTGGATATGTCCGAAAGTATAAATGTTCGTTAGGTAACAATGGCTCGTCATTGTCATACTCGATAATAAATTTTCTACGCATAGGAGACCTCCAATGATTAATAAATCGACTGATAAAATGATTCACGAGAAGGTAAATTCTTATTACGAAGAAGAGAT
>PLNZ01000189.1 GCA_003142915.1 Ignavibacteriales bacterium
TGGAGTTTCACAACCGTTATCCCATATACAATAACGCTTTCATCAAATCCTGCGGCAGGCGGTACGACAACTGGAGCCGGTACATTTAATTTAGGCTCTTCGGTAACAGTAACCGCAACAGCAAATGCAGGATATGCATTCACTAACTGGACAGAGAACGGATCTGTTGTATCAACAAATGCAAATTACCAGTTTACTATAAGCGGAAACAGAACATTAGTAGCAAACTTTACTGCCGGGCAATACATAGTAATTCTATCATCAAATCCGGCGGCAGGCGGTACAACAAGTGGTGCCGGTGCATATAATTCAGGCTCTTCGGTAACAGTAACTGCAACAGCAAATACCGGATTTGCATTTACTAACTGGACGCAGAACGGAAGCGCCGTATCTACAAATGCAAGTTATAAATTTACAATAAGCGGAAACATGACATTAGTTGCTAACTTTGCTTCAACAGGTCTGACAGTTAATCTTGGAACGGCAGCAACTTTTGGAAGTTTTGGAGGCACTGCAGGTGTGACCAATCAGGGAATTTTTACGGTGGTTAATGGAGATTTGGGAAGCACTGCTGCTTCTACTTTAATAACCGGATTCCACGATTCCGGTGGGAATGTATATACTGAAACGCCGCTTAATATCGGTTCAGTAACCGGAACAATAAACTGTGCACCGCCCGCACCAGGCACTGCAACAAAATTTGCGATAGCTCAACAGGCGCTGGCTGACGCTACAACAGCATTCAACTACCTTGCCGGGCTTCCGGGCGGTCCTGATCCGGGTGCAGGTGAGTTAGGCGGATTAGTTTTAGCACCGGGTACCTATACCGCCGCCGCAGGAACATTTAAGATAACTTCAGGCAACCTCACTCTCGATGCTCAGAATAACCCGAATGCCGTATGGGTTTTCCAGATGGCAAAATCACTAACCGTAGGTTTAGCCGGACAACCTCGCAGTATTATTCTTGTAAACGGCGCACAAGCTAATAATGTCTATTGGCAGGTCGGCAGTGCAGCCACTATTAATGGAACAGGCGGCGGCACAATGGCAGGAACAATTATCTCTTATTCAGGAGTAACTTTCTCTACCGCCGGCAATGTTACGTTAACAACGCTTAATGGCAGAGCATTGAGCCTTAACGCTTCGGTTACAATGGTGAACACTATCATTAATGTACCGTAGTATTAAGAAAGTTAAAATGGGAATGGTTAAGGTGAGGAGATACATTCTCCTCACTTAATAATTTCAAAATGAATGCACTAATAGGCTGCACAGATTGGAAAATAGACCCGGAATAAATTTAATATTATTGAGTTAAACGGTATTCAAATAATTTAAAGGAAATATAAAATGAAAACTCTTTTTATAACGCTTGCATTGATGTTAACTATTGGTATTGGTGTTTCTCAAGCACAAACAGTAACCGATAGCTGGGCATTCGGTTTTGGTTTAGATTTTCCCAGATTTTACTCGGTAAACATAACCTCTATTAATTCTGATTACGGAGCATATCTTTCACTACAGCGAAATTTTTCGGAGCATGTAGGCGTAAGATTGAAAGCCGGTTATTCTAACCTTGAAGGACAATATAACGATCAATACCTTAACCTGATTAAGGAAACAACAAATCTTATAACAGGCGATCTTGATTTGCTATATTATTTTTCTCCATGCGAACCGGTTTCACCTTATCTGTTTGCCGGAGTTGGCATCAATGATAAAAGTATAACTCATCCACAAACAAGCTCTCCGGATAATAGCAACTTTGGGTCTCAACTAAATGTCGGCGTCGGCGCCGAATTCAAGCTTGAACCAGATTGGAGTTTAGTAACGGAGTTTGGTTATCATCAAACAAACAATTCAGAGCTTGACGGCGCTATTGCCCCGACAGAGTTGAATGGACGCGATTCTTATATAGTTCTTAGCGCCGGCCTAAATTACTTTTTTGATAAAGGCGGGCCATCAAAGCAATGTGAACCCTGCCAGGGAATAACCCAAAAAGATCTGACCGACTATAACAGAATTGAAGATATGATTGTGAAGCATATACCAAAAGAAGTTGTAAAAGAAGTTGCTGTCGATAGATATATCAGGGCAATTTCAGAGAATAGATTGGTTCTGGTTGGTGTAAACTTCGCATTCGATAAATCAGATCTCTTACCGGAGTCATACCCTGTTCTTGATAAAGCCGTACAATTATTGAACGATAGGGCTGATGCGAATGTTGAGATTCAAGGATATACAGATTATATCGGCACCGTAGATTACAACCAGCAGCTTTCAGTAGAGAGAGCTCAAACAGTTAAAGCGTATCTTGTTTCTAAAGGTATAGCTGAAACAAGACTTACAACTGTCGGTTATGGAAAAGGCAATCCGGTTGCAGATAACGACACAGAAGAAGGCAGAGCAATGAACAGAAGAATTGTGTTTAAAATTGTTAAATAACTAAATTTTTTTAAGCAATGTACGAATGTCCCTGTAACTATAAGTACAGGGACATTAAGGGGAATTTTGATTCAACCGGGATAAACCGGATGAAGTAATTTAAGTTCTAAATAATTTATTATGGCTTAGCCATTATTATATAATTAATACTGAAAGGAATATTTCAAAATGCGAAGAATATATTTTGCAATTTTAATTGCGGGAATTTTAATTTTTCTTACGGCGCCTGCAAAAGCACAAGTGAGTGTGGGTATTGGCATAAATATCAGCAGTCAACCAATTTGGGGCCCTGTTGGTTATGACGATGTACAATATTATTATTTACCTGATATAGATGCTTACTATTATGTACCGCGACATCTATTTTTCTTCCAGTCAGAAGGACGCTGGATAAGTTCATCAAACTTGCCTCCCGAATATAGTAATTATGACTTATATAGCGGTTATAAAGTAGTGATTAATGAAAATAGACCTTATATGCATGATCAGGATTATAGAGACAAATATAGCTCATACAAAAATCGTCACGATCAGCATGCAATCCGCGATAGCCATGATTCAAAATATTCTGTGGCCCAGCAACAAGGGCACTCTAAAAGCCCGGTCAACAAACAAGTTCAGAGCAGCAG
>PLNZ01000216.1 GCA_003142915.1 Ignavibacteriales bacterium
AAGCGGGCTTTTTGCTGATTAAGTTAAAAAAACTGGATGAAATAAATAAGCATAAAAGAAACCTTGCTAAAATTTACTTTGATAACATAAAAGAAGATTTTATAAAACCGCATGTCGATAGTAATTATTACGATGTTTTTCATATATATAATATACGGCATGAGAAAAGAAATTTACTTAAAGAATATCTATTAAAGAACGAAATTAAAACTGATATACATTATCCCGTCCCGCCCCATAAACAAAAGGCGATGCAAGGATTAATAACAGAAAAGGAATTTCCAATTTCTGAGGAAATCCATAGGACAACACTAAGTCTACCAATTTCATATTCACATTCTGAAGAGGAAATTTACAGAATTATAGAAATTCTAAATAAATTTTAATAAAATTATTTATTAAATAATTTTATTGAACTTGATCATATCTATGATTTCCATGTTGACTATTCTTTTATATACTACTTTTCTACGTTCGGTAAAAATGTGATTTTGAATGAAATTGATAAAGGTGATTTACTAAATAGTCAAAGTATAGTTTTTGGGTGATGAAATCCACTGGTTCTAACAAAGAAAATGTGGGAAATAATTCTGGACTTTGTATTGAAAGCAAAAATAATTAAAACAACTATTAATTTAATATAAAAGAAATTTACAAAAATTTAGCCAAGGAATAATTATGAATGTATTATTAATTGGAGGAAATGGTTTCATCGGCTCTCATCTTACTGATATTTTATTGAAAAATAAACATGAAGTAAGAATATTTGATTATTCTTTTGAAAAGTATAGAGAAAAAATTAAAGAAGTTGATTATAGAATATCATCATTAAATAACTTATCTGACTTATCTGAAGCGCTTATTAATATTGATATTGTTTACCATTTAGCAAGCTCGTCCTTACCAAGAACGTCTAATATAGATACTACAATTGATATTAATGATNNGTCAAAACTAAATGTAAAAAGAATTGTTTATTTTTCTTCAGGAGGAGCGGTGTACGGTACTTCTAATCATTCTCCAACAAATGAAAATAATTGTTTGAGACCAATATCCTCATATGGAATTATTAAATTAACAATTGAAAACTATCTTAAACTTTATGAAAAAATGTTTGGAATTCAAGCATTAATAATTCGGCCTTCAAATCCTTATGGCCCGCGCCAAAGTCATTTAATTTCTCATGGGGTTATAAATACTTTCCTAACAAGAATAAAAGAAAATTCAGAAATAATAGTATATGGAAACGGATCAGCTATAAAAGATTATATTTACATTACCGATTTAGTAGAAGCATGTTATATGTTAAGCTTAGTCCGGAATTCAGGAGTATATAATATTGGCTACGGAGAAGGCACTTCTATTAATGATATTATTAAAATAATAGCTCAAATTACAAAATCAACACCCCAAATTGTCTATAAGGAATTTAAA
This sequence comes from Ignavibacteriales bacterium, assembly GCA_003142915.1. GTDB lineage: Bacteria > Bacteroidota > Ignavibacteria > Ignavibacteriales > Ignavibacteriaceae > FEN-1297. The sequence continues at coordinate 1,435 of PLNZ01000216.1, forward strand.
GAATTTGACGTACAGAAAATAATTCTTGATATAACTCATTTAAAAAGTTCTATTAATTGGACGCCAAAAGTTTCTCTTATAGAAGGTATTCAAAAACAATGGAATTGGATATCTTCTGGTTCAGAGCGGAAATAAAATTATTGATAATCAAAAAAATAAAATATTAATTTAGTGATGGATTACTTTAACAAATTCAATTCTGGTTCGCTCAATGAAACTTTTACACCGAAAAAACATTAGAATTATGGCGTAGATTTAATCCAGTAATCACTCCTATACATAGCAGTTGGTTAGAAATGACTGAAATAGTATTTAATGTTTTATTAGGGCAGTCCCTAACAATAAAAAAATGGTAATATTTTAACGATAAGAAAACTATGTAATGCATGATAGAAAAAACGGAATAAAATAAATGCAATGATTAATTAGCAGTTCACAACTAAAGATGTAAGGATCAAATTAAAAAGACTTTACCTGACATTACAAACTGGTATTTCCATGAATAAAACTGTAAGTATTCAAAAAGACATGAAATAATAGACGACTATTAACAACAAAAATGTTAGTCCATTATTTGTATTAAAAGACGTTAAATTTTATTAAGTATTTCGGACAATCCTTTTGCAATATGTTTTCTATCAAAAACTTCTATTTTTGAGTAATCTGTTTTAATACTATAAGATTTTTCAAAAAATTCTTTAGCATTCTGGCTATATCGGAACATTATCCCGGAATTTGTTTCTTCAAGAATGTGCTTCACTTCTTCATTATCGTTTCCAAACGCAATTATTGGCTTACCTGTACGGAGGTACTCGAACAGTTTCCCCGGAACATGCCTCGGTTCAGTTGCACATACTAAAAGGTAAGAAGCTCTGCTTAATTCTTTCAGCATTTCATTGTAAGGTAAAAATCCCAAATACTTGGTAAATAAATTTAAACCGGTGTTCTCTATTGTTTGTTTAATACCCGGGCTAACAGTTCCGATAAATTTAATTTTTAAATTTCTCCCGTTATCTATTTCAGTTTTAACCTGTTTCCAAAACCCGGGTGTATTTTGATAGTCAAAAATATTGCCGGCATGTACTATTGTCTCTTCAGTTCCCTGCACACTTGTGCTGATGTCTTTGAAATCTTCCTCATCATATCCCCAATATAAAACATG
>PLNZ01000359.1 GCA_003142915.1 Ignavibacteriales bacterium
ATGGGTGCCGTTGGAGCCGGAATTAATGAAGGAACTCTTGTTAAAATTATAGGCACAAGTACCTGCGATGTAATGATTGCTTCAAATAAAAAATCATTGAAGGATATTCCGGGAGTATGCGGAATTGTTAATGGTTCAGTGATTAATGATTATTTTGGTATTGAAGCCGGCCAGTCTGCCGTTGGTGATATTTTTTTATGGTTTGTGAATAATCTTACGACTGAAAAATATGGATTAACACAGGATGATAAATTTAAAAACCTTGAAGCCGAAGCAGATAAATTATTTCCCGGTGAAACCGGTTTGTTGGCTTTAGATTGGAATAATGGCAACCGTACAATTCTTGTAGACGTAAGATTAAGCGGTTTATTGGTAGGTCAAACCCTCTATACAGAACCTCATGAAATCTACAGAGCCTTAATTGAGGCAACTGCATTCGGTGCGTTAGCAATAATTAACCGTATCGAAGAATATGGCGTTGAAATAAAAGAGGTAATTAACTGCGGCGGGTTGGCAGTTAAAAATTCTTTGATGATGCAGATTTGTGCTGATATTATCGGACGTCCAATGAAAATATCAGCAAGCCAACAAACCCCTGCTCTAGGCGCTGCAATTTTCGCTGCTGTTGCTGTCGGAAAAAATAACGGAGGTTACGATTCAGTTCTGGAAGCTCAAAATAATATGACGGGAATTTCCAAAGTTTATAATCCAATTTTTCAAAACCATGAAGTTTACAAAAAAATATTTAAACTATATTCTCAGCTCCATGATGCTTTTGGTATAAATAAAGTTAATGGTAATGTTTTCAATGTAATGAAAGATTTATTGGAAATCCGCGATAATGTAAAAAGATCCAAATGATGATTAATCAACTAATAAATAATGTTTGGAATGCTAATTTAGAATTATTCAGATCCGGTTTGGTAATACAGACATGGGGCAATGTAAGCGGAATTAACAGGGCCGAAGGAATAATAGTTATTAAACCTAGCGGTGTTCCATATAGTGAATTGAAAAATGATGATATGGTTGTTGTGGATCTTGAGGGTACAATTGTTAAAGGAAACAAAAAACCCTCTTCAGATACTCCCACTCATATTGAACTATACAAAGCATTTCCTGAAATTGAAGGAATTACTCATACGCATAGTATGTATGCAACAATATTTGCTCAATCATGCCGTGAAATTCCCTGTTTTGGTACAACTCATGCTGATAGTTTTTTGGGTCCTATTCCGGTAACAAGATTTTTAACTCAGGATGAAATTGAAATTGATTATGAAAAAAATACCGGCTTGATTATTATTGAACGATTTGGGGAATTGAATTATATACAAACACCGGGGGTTCTGGTAGCAGGACACGCTTCATTCTGTTGGGGAAAAAGTGCGGTAGATTCCGTAAATAACAGCATAGTTCTTGAAAATATTGCTCAAATGGCATTGTTTACTTTGCAGTTAAATCCTGATGCAAATGAACTTCCAAAATACATTTTACAAAAACATTTCTTAAGAAAACACGGACCAAACGCTTATTACGGTCAAAAAAAATAATGGAGTAAAAGATGAAAAATGTACCTCAAATTAAGATGGGTGTAGTAGCGGTAAGCCGTGACTGTTTCCCCATTGAATTATCCAAAAAAAGAAGAGAGAATGTTATCTCCGCATGTAATAAAAATAATATTCCTGTAATAGAAATTGAAACTATAATTGAAAACGAAAAAGATGTTATAATTGCTCTTAAAGAGATAGATCAAAAAGGTGTTAATGCACTTACAATTTATTTAGGCAACTTTGGACCTGAGGGACCAACATCTTTACTTGCGCAAAAATTTGGCGGACCTGTAATGCTTATTGCAGCAGCGGAAGATTCCGGTAAAGATTTAATAAACGGACGCGGAGATGCATATTGCGGACTTCTAAGCGCTTCGTATAATTTCGGTTTAAGAAAGTTAAATCCATATATGCCGGAATATCCTCTCGGAGACGCAGAAGATATTTCAAAAATGATAGAAGACTTTGTAATCATTTCACGAATTGTTGCCGGAGTACGAAATCTTAAGATATTCTCTTTTGGCCCGCGCCCTCATGATTTTATAACATGTCATGCTCCTATTCAACCATTGTATAATATGGGCGTAGAAATCATGGAGAATAGCGAACTTGATTTATATGATATTGTTCAGGCTGAAAAAGAAAATCCGAATGTGAAAAAAATTGCAAAAGAAATGGCGCAGGAGCTCGGTAAAGGAAATACTTATCCCGATCTGCTTGATAAACTTGCACAATACGAAATTGCTCTTGAAAAATTTATGGAAGCAAATTTAGGTGCATCCCGGTATGGCGCTTTTGCGAATAAATGCTGGCCTGCATTTGAAAAGTATTTTGGCCATGTACCATGTTATTTAAATTCCCGTTTAGCAGCTAAGGGTATTCATGTTGCATGCGAATCGGATATCTATGGTTGTCTTAGTGAATATATGTCGGTTTGCGCTACTTTAGTTCCTCCGGCAATTCTTGATATCAATAACACAGTTCCAAAAGATATGTATGCTGAAAGTAAAGCTGATATTGGAGATTATACGCTTGAAGATTTATGGATGGGATTTCATTGCGGAAATACATCAACCAACTGCATAGTTCAGCCAATTATGCAGCATCAGTTAATTATGCACCGCCTAATTGAGCCGGGTCAGGAACCAAACATTACGAGGGGAACTATTGAAGGACAAATTAAAGCCGGGGCGGTTTCAATTTTTAGAATCCAATCAACACCGGATGCTAAAATCCAGGCATATGTTGCTAACGGAGAAGTGTTGAATATTAATCCAAAATCATTTGGTTGCATCGGTGTCTTTGCAATAAAGGAAATGGGGAGATTTTATCGCCATGTTCTGATTGAAAAACGTTTTCCTCATCATACTGCGATAGCTTTCAATCATTCGGCAAAATACTTATTTGCAGCCAGCAAAATGCTTGGTGTTGAGGATGTTTATTTTAATCAACCTAAAGGGTTAATTTATTCGTCGGAGAATCCTTTTTAACAGCGGGTGTTCCATCATGATAATAATTAAAACAAAAGTAATTGTTTTATTTATCCTGTTGATCGGCATTACATTGACGTTTGCACAGGAAAATAAAGAAGCAAAAATATTACTTGATACACGGCAGGCAAAATATAAAATCAATAAAGAAATTTACGGTCATTTTGCAGAGCATCTTGGAAATTGTATTTACGGAGGATTTTTTGTCGGAGAGAATTCATCGATACCTAACACCCGCGGAATCCGTAATGATGTAATCAAAGCATTAAAAGAAATGCAAATACCTGTTTTGCGATGGCCGGGTGGTTGTTTTGCAGAGACTTATCATTGGAAAAATGGAATTGGTCCACAAAAAGATCGTCCAAAAATGTTAAATGTTTATTGGGGAAGAGTTTCAGAAGATAATAGTTTCGGCACTCATGAATTTATGGACTTATGTGATCTGATTGGAGCAGAACCTTATATTTCTGCAAATGTTGGAAGCGGGACAGTTCAGGAAATGCAGGAATGGGTCCAGTATTTAACATCAAATGATGAAGTCCCTA
>PLNZ01000453.1 GCA_003142915.1 Ignavibacteriales bacterium
CTTTGGACAGGCTTTTAAACTTCGATGTCTGCAGCATAGCAAGTGTGCCGTCATTAAATTCATTATCATCTATTATTATATTTTCCTGGTTCATTATTTTTTCTTATTAAATACTTAAATATTTTAAATGATAATTAAAAATCACTGATTAAATAAAATATTTTTATCCTAAATCCATTATCGAACAAAACTGTTATGATTTTAGTTAAAANNATTTCAATAGATAGAGCGGTTATTCAATATTGTTAAAAAAATGTTCATATATTATAAAATAAACCTTAACATCTGCCGGTACCGGGATAATTGCATCTTCACAATAATCCCTTTTTATATTCCAATATTTAATCCGAAAACAAGCATGCGCCTGCCGAAATAACTTTCTATTGTTCCTTTTTTTGAATAATTCTGATTGTAACTATAACCGAAGATATTATCAAAATTAAAAATATTTAACCCTTCCATGTAAACAATTAATGAATTACCAGTGAACATCTGCCCGAAATATGTGATTCTTAGATCGATACGTTTATAGTCAGGAAACCGGCCGGAATTAGTAGACGCATAATCTGGAACATATATTTTTAATTGGTCATCATACTCCGATGATATAACCGGAGTATAAGGCTTGCCCGTTGCATATTTTATATTCAGTCCTATTTGGAAGTATACATTAAGATTATACTTGGCTATAATTGAAAGATTATTGGGAACATCGAATGAACTATAAGTATAATGGTCAAAATCCATCCACAATCGTTTGGTACTAATATATCCATAGGATACCCATCCTATAATTCCGAACGGAAAGCTGCCTTTATATATAAGATCAAAGCCTTCTGCAAAGCCATAACCTGAATTATCATAATTAATTACAGAATTATCCAGTGGAAGATCTGAATACTTTTTGTAATATGCTTCTACCCGGAAGGAATTTTGTTCACTCATTAAATATTCATAGGAAAAGATATAATGAAGAGTTTTCATTGGCTGCAAATCCGGATTTCCATCTTCGGTTCGTAATAGTGACAGATCAGGCAGCTGATGAAAAATGCCCCAGCTAAATCTAATATTTGATTTTTCATTTATATTGTAACCGAAACTTAATCGAGGGTCTACCCAATTCCTGCTTGGTGTCAAAAAGTCATCATACCTGATGCCGGCTGATAACATCGTTCCTTCAATTCCAAATACATTTGCAGATTGCAATTCAGAATACATTCCAGCTCTTCTACTCATAAGTTCATTATCTAAATATATAGCTTCCGCATCCGGACGGATATCATAATCCAATAAAGGTATATCACCTTCATAGTTTGTATATCGATTTTCGAGCTCAAATCCTGATAATACTTTTAGATTATTATTTATCATATATTCAAAGTCGTTTCTAAATGCATAAATTCTATCTGTGGTATTTAAGTCCAGAACCCCTAATTCCCATAAACTATTATACCTGTTGTATGATAAACTGTTTTTCATTAACAAATTATTAGTAATAAGATCTGAATTCTGAATATCTATAAAGAAGTTATTAGAACTTCCGTTAAAAGTTCCGTTGTATTCTGCACTTTCAGTTTCAACACCTTCTTGATCCTGAGCAAGAATAGTAAATATTTTCAATCTCCCGTTTGGGGAATATGAATAAACAAGCCCCCCCGAACCGTTATCAGAATTTGGAGCATCTACAAATCGCTCAATGCCGCCATTAAGCCAAAACATAGGTTTTGTAAAATCCTTCCTGATATCAAAGTACAATCCTAATTTGTTTTCAATTATAGGTAAATCTGCAGTTATTGAACCGTTTGCAAGCGAAAGACCAACATTCCATCTTGCTTGTTGGGGTAAATTCTTGGTTTCAATTTCCAGTACTCCGGATAAAGCATTTCCATATTTAGCTGAAAAGCCACCGCTTGAAAAGAACAAACTTTTTACAACGCTTGTATTAAGATTGGAAAATATTCCACCGTAAGAAGATTCAAATGTAAAAGGATGATATACAGGAGCCTGGTCTATTATTGTTATAGTTTCAATAGGATCGCCGCCCCGTACATACAACTCAGCGCTTTCAGAAACCTGGGTTAATCCCGGCATTGTTTTCAAAGCCTGAAAAATATCCGCTGCGCCTCCGGGCGTAGTCAGAATATCCAGACTGCTTATAACCAGTCCCTTTTCTTTATCCGTTCCATAAGAACTGGCGCTGATCGTCATCTCCTTCATTGTCACCGAGCTTTCTACAAGTTTAATATCCAAATTTATATCCGATTCCTTTGTAAGATCGATTTCCTGTATAAATTTTTTGTAGCCAACCATACTCACAATTAAATTGATTTTTCGAGCGGCAACAGTGAAAAATTTGAAATAGCCGTCATCTCCGGATGTTGTTCCTTCGGATGAGTTCTGAATGAATATATTAACAAACGGAAGCGGTTTGTTGTTTTCATCGTGCACCATTCCTTTTATCATAATTTTACTTTGAGCGAAACTGTTGTTAAAAAGCACTCCCATAATACATATGACTAACATGTTTTTACTAAGTCTTACCGACATATATTTTCCCTTTCGCATGGAAACCGATTCATCATTTAATTTTGCATTTTCTTTTGAACCTCCGGAAGGAGGACATATTTTACCCAGCCAAAATCAGGCTGAATACTAAGCGCCTTCTGATAAACGAATTTTGCAGCATCATAATTTTCAATCATTTCATAAGCTCTACCCAGCCATGCAAGTGATTCTAAATATCCCCACTTGGTATCTACAAGTTCGGAATCCGGATATTGTTCGCAAATTGAAACTGCTTTGTTAAAGTTCTTAACTGCGTCTTCATAACTGCCACCGAATATTTTAGGAGTATTATATTTCATTTCCCCCCGTATAATAAATGTTACGGGATTTTGCGGGTTGGCTTTTTCTGCATCATCCAAAAGATCGTATATTTTTGATGAAANNCATAGGACTGTTTGCAATTTTCATCATATATATTGCAGCTAAAAGCGACTTGCCCTCTGATTGGTATTTTTTGGTCGAAATTAATTTATTAGCTTTGTCCATTGCAGGCTGGTAGTATTGATCAAACAAACTATCATTTCCTTTCTGAAGACTCATATCAAGAAGCATATATTCCGAAAACGTTAAACCGTAAAGCGCTTCAAGGCTTGAGGTACCAACTTCCAATATTTCTTTATATTTACTATGCGCATTGAGGAGCATAGTTTTGTCATTGAAAACAAAGGCATTGTAAGTGAGTTCTTTCCCGCTTTTTAGCTGGCCGTTCAAATTTTTATCCTGAGAATAACCCTCTTTTAATAAGACAAACATTAATGTGAACACGAACAATAACGACCTGAATAATATTGAGTTCATAAAGCCTCCAATTTAATAATAAAGTACTTTGTATTTCAAAGTTTTAGGGTAAAAAATTTTATTTTTTAATTAATTTTTCAAGATGTTCAACATACATTTCAAAAGCTTTTCTGCCCTTTTGAGTTATTAAATACCTGGAAACAGGTTTTCTACTTTCAAAACTTTTATTTACGGCAATATAGCCAGCTTCATCCAGCTTTTTTAAATGTGTGCTCAAATTTCCATCCGTAGCATTTATTTTATCTCTCAAGAAAGTAAATTCGGCTTCATCAACGCTAATCAATACAGCCATGATAGCAAGCCGGATCCTGGAGTGAATTATTTCATCCAGTTGTTGATAATCAAATTCGTTCATTATTTACTTTTCGCAATTTCTTGTTTAGAATCTCTGTACAAAATTATTCCGGGAATAATCTGTAATAGAATTATCATTGCCGCCATCAACAGACAAACATATAAACCCGGAAATATAAACATTATAGCTGCGCCAAGCCACCAAAAAACAGCTAAATAGCTTACCCACTTTTTACCGTAAATAAATCCACTTATATAATATGAGCCTCCAAGAAAAGAACTCATCAGAGGTGATATATAAACACCATGAATTGCTCCTGAAAAACCGCCCACAAAGGCAACCATTATCATACCAATACCATTTCCAAGCCAAATTTTTTCAAGCACCTGGCCAGCCAGCGATTTAATCCTTGCGGTTTTATATCTTTTTTTAATAAAAAATGCACTGCCAATTCCTCCAAGTACTATAAAAAACAGCCAAACAAGAGGAACCACGTTTACCGAGCCTGTTACATGATAACCCGCTGTGAAATACGTATAGATCAGACAAACTGTTATAATAATACCCCAATATATAAATTCTTTGCCGTCAGCATAAACGAGTTTCCGGCTGTCCTGCATTACTTTCTTTATAAAAGCTATTTCTTCCTGAGCTGTTAATTCGTCCATTTGATTACTCCAATTAAAGTACTTTGATTTACAAAGTAAATATAAATTTAATTTCAGCATTTGTCAAGTTAATTATAAAAAATAAAATAATTGGGATTTCCCCTTTTTAATAAAAATTTTAAAGTTCTCAAATTATGCTTTATCTAAGAATAATATTTCGGGAATACCTATTATACCGGATAATTCAGCCGATTTTTGTGAATTTGGGGAGTTCGTAAATGCTTTTGCCTTATCAAGATCATCAATTTTGAATAAACAAACAATTTCGATACGGGAAATATCATTGAATAATGCTTTTAGATATACACCGGATTGTTCTATAAATAGCCTGGGCTCTTTTCCCCCGAATGTAACCGGCATACAACTCCCACTATAGTTTTATAAATAATCAATTATTCTACTTTTTATTAATTGAGGAGGTAAANNGATAAGGAACCATATTTTGATCAGCCTTATTATGTTGGTTACAATATAAGCGGATATGAACTTGGACTTGTGCCTGATAAAACGGAAATTAATTCTAAAATTGAAGGAGTGGTTACATATTGGGGTGTAAAGGATGCAAAAGAATCTTTTCAAAAATTAGTAGACTGTGGCGCCTCTATTCATGAAAAGTTGCAGAATGTAGGAGAGGGAATTTTAGTAGCTGCAGTAAAAGATCCATTTGGAAATGTATTTGGTATTATAAAGAATCCTCATTTCTCATTAAAAAATAATATCAACTAATAAAATTTTATGAACATTTTTGAAAAAAATAATTTTGGGCTCAGGTACTATTTTACTTCGCCCTATTTTAAAAGAAGATATTACACCTTTCAGGGAAATAGCCTTAAATGATGAAATCTGGAAATATTATCCTTTCAAAATATCAAANNGAACGTATCCCATTCACTATAATAAATAAAAAGAACAATATAGTGATGGGCTCAACAAGTTATTTAAACATATCCGACAGAGATAAAAGATTGGAAATAGGTGCTACATGGCTCGCTAAAAATTATCAGGGTACAGGGGTAAATAAGACATGTAAATTTCTTCTTATTCGTTTTGCCTTTGAAGAACTTAATTATGAACGGGTGGAATTAAAAACCGATGTATTAAATCAACAATCAAGAAAAGCAATCTTAAAAATCGGCGCTGTAGAAGAAGGGATATTGCGAAGTCATATTCTTATACACGATGGACGAAGAAGAGATACTATTTATTACAGTATTCTGAAGAATGAATGGGAAGACGTTAAGAAAAATATTTTTGCTGAATATTGTTAAGTGTATTGGTAAAGGAAAAGTAATTGTAAATCTAAGCCTGTATGGCCGATAGACATGCAGGCTTCGTTTAGTTCTAAAATAAATAATAACGTTTTGCAAAGCTATGCTTCACTTTAAGTAGTTTTGCCAATCATTTTAAGTCACATTCTATTTAAAATTATTTTACTCATTACTTTTCTGTTGCGCAACAACCAGCAGCCCCAGCATGCCGAGGTCGCTATACAATAGTGGAGCCAGTACGGGGGCANNTCCATACTGATTACACCCGTACCCGCAAGATCGGCAGACAAATGAAATCCGAAACCAAGTACACCAACTATAACTGCAGAAATCATAGTCCAGAAATACACGAGCCCGTCTCCCTTAGTCCAATCTTTTGCAACCGAAATATAAAGCACAACAGATGTAGCAAATAAACCGAATATAATTGCTATCATTTTGTAGAATGTATAGCCGTATTGTGCATGATCTATAATTGAAGTAACAGCGCTTGCGCCAAAACCCAATCCGACAAGCCAAAGGAAATG